>JBBQLS010000030.1:0-24763 GCA_038328115.1 Chitinophagales bacterium | reverse complement strand
TGCGTTTTTGTTTCTTAGTGCTTAACTATATGCTTTCATTTGTAGAACTTTCCAAACTCTTCGAAGAGAAATTCAACAACCGTCATTTTCCGGTACAGCCGGAAACATTGTACGATCCTGCTCAATATATTTTAAACCTCGGTGGTAAAAGAATACGTCCGGTTTGCGTGCTGATGGGTAACCAGTTGTTTAATGAAATTGATCCGGATGCATACAATGCCGCCGCAGCTATTGAACTTTTTCACAACTTCAGCTTAATACACGACGATATTATGGACAAGGCACCCATGCGCCGTGGTATGGAAACGGTGCATATAAAATATGGCGAATCAACAGCCTTGCTTGCCGGCGATGTGATGTTTGTAAAAGCATATGAATATCTGAATAAAATAAAACTGGCCCAATTACAGAAAGTGTTGTATCTCTTTAATAACACTGCGAGTGCAGTTTGCGAAGGCCAGCAACTGGATATGGATTTTGAACAAAGGGAAACCGTGAGCATGGATGAATATGTGCACATGATCACTTTAAAAACTTCGGTGCTGGTAGCAGCAAGCCTTAAGCTGGGCGCCATTTTGGGCGGGGCAGGCGAGGGCAATCAAAATCACCTGTACGAGTTTGGGAAAAACCTCGGCATTGCTTTTCAGGTGCAGGATGATTATTTAGATGCATTTGGCGACCCCGAAAAGTTTGGTAAGCAGGTTGGTGGTGATATCATTGCCAATAAAAAAACTTTTTTAATGATCCATGCTTTTGAAACAGCAAACGCCACACAGTTAGCTGAACTGAAAGAGTTGATAAAAAATAACCCCGATGATAAGGTTGAAAAAGTAATGCAGATTTTTAAAGACTGCAAAGTAGACGACTGGGCAAAAGAACTAAAGAACAAATACCTGCATACTGCTTTAAAACATCTCGAAGACACGGCGGTGCTCTCAGCCCGTAAAAAACCATTGCAGGAACTTGCCGATTATTTGATGATGAGGGAGAGTTAAAAGGTTTTTGAGTTTGCTGTTTTGGGTTTGGAGTTAACTTCTCAATAATTTTAATACCAAGCTGATTAGCAACTGTAAAAATATTTCCTTAATTTCCTCATTCAAAACCAAACCTAACTGTTATGTCCACTTCATTATTCAGAAGGAAATCAATTTCTACTATTTTAAAAGATGCAGAAACCGGAATGGGTGATGGTGATCATGTTTCGCTGAAAAGAGTATTAGGCGTACGTGACCTTACCTTTTTTGGTGTTGCCGCTGTTATTGGCGCCGGTGTTTTCAGCAGTATAGGTAAGGCAAGTTTTGATGGAGGCCCAGGCGTAATTTATCTTTATATTTTTACTGCAATAGCCTGCGGTTTTGCAGCTTTATGTTATGCTGAGTTTGCAAGCACTGTTCCTGTTTCTGGTAGTGCATATACTTATTCTTACGTTGCATTTGGAGAAATATTTGCCTGGATAATAGGCTGGGATCTTTTAATGGAATACGCCATTGGTAATATCGCTGTTGCCATTAGCTGGAGCGATTATTTTACCAACCTGATGGATAAAGCAGGTTTGCATATTTCGAACTGGCTTACTATGGATTACGTTACTGCACACAGTGGCTTTAAAGAAGTAACAGAATTATTGACTAAAGGCGAAACCTTACAAACTGTAAGCCCGGCACTTTCAGATGCTTACAATGCATGGACTACAGCTCCGGTAATTGGAGGCCTGCATTTTATAATGGATTTACCGGCTTTTTGTATTGTTGCATTAATTACCGCCGTGGTTTTTGTGGGTATTAAAGAAAGCCGCTCCATGAGTAACATTATGGTAATTATAAAACTGTGCGTTATATTTTTAGTAATTGTACTGGGCGCATATTATGTTCATCCCGAAAACTGGACTCCGTTTACACCAAACGGATTTGGGGGCATATTAAAAGGTGTTTCTGCTGTATTCTTCGCCTATATTGGGTTTGATGCTATATCCACCACGGCAGAAGAATGTAAAGATCCTCAACGGGATTTACCACGTGGCATGATCTATTCATTAATCATCTGTACCATTTTATATGTTTTACTGGCATTGGTGCTCACCGGTATGGTATCTTATAAGCAACTAAACGTGGGTGATCCGTTAGCTTTAGTTTTTGAACAAAGAGGCCTGCATTGGATTGCAGGAATTGTTGCATTTAGTGCAATAATTGCAACTGCAAGTGTGCTGCTTGTATTTCAAATGGGCCAGCCACGCATATGGATGAGTATGAGCCGGGATGGACTTTTGCCAAAAATATTTTCGAAACTTCACCCTAAGTTTCACACGCCATCTTTTTCAACTGTACTCACAGGCTTACTGGTTGCCATACCGGCTTTGTTTTTAAATTTAAGCACGGTGCTTTCACTTACAAGTATAGGAACATTATTTGCATTTGTGCTGGTTTGCGGTGGCATTATTGTATTACAGAGTATGCCCGACAGGCCTGAATCAAAATTCAGGGTTCCTTATTTAAATGGAAAATTTATCATTCCGGCAATGTTGATAGCGGCTGTTGCAATAATTGCCGTTTACGCACCCGAACATTTTAAAAATCTTTTTACACTGGATGGGCTTCCCATGCTGCTTTTCTGGATCATCGCCATTATTGTAACCATATATACTTTTATCAAAAATTTTTCAATAATACCGGTGCTTGGCCTTATCAGTTGCTTTTATTTAATGGCACAGGAAACGTATATAGTTTGGATCAGGTTTCTTGCCTGGCTGATAATTGGATTGGTGGTTTATTTTTTATACAGTTATAAAAACAGTAAGCTTGCTCCTAAAAAAGATCAATAATTTTTTGGGCCCGGCATTTGGATTTTAATTAAGCTTCATTGGCAACAATTGTTGATTCATTTTCACTTTTTTAGTAAAAAAGTGAAAATGAATCACTCTTGTACTTTTGTACCGTTGTGCGACTTTTTTTGTGTAATATTTATAAATTCTCCGCCAAGGCGGAGCAGTAAAATGAAATACCAACCCGGCGATAAAATATTGGTTTTACTTACAGATGAAGAAGGCACTGTGGTAGAAATCATGAATGAGAAAATGGTATTGGTAGATGTTAAGGGTGTAAAATTTCCCATCTACACCGACCAAATCGACTTTCCGTATTTTAAAATGTTCGCTAAACAATTTAAGGCAGAAAAAAAGAAAGTTTTTATTGACCAGGTACAAAAAGAAAAAGCAATGCCTAAAAAGAAAGAAGGCAATGGCGTTATACTTACATTTATGCCCGTATTTGACAAGGATATTTTTGATGATGATGTTGTGGAGAAATTCAAGCTGTACCTCATCAATCAAAATGAAACGGCTTATACATTTAGTTATAATTTGATGATCGGCGGAGAAAGTGATTTTCAATTGAAAAATACTATTGAAGCTTTAAGCCACTTTTACCTGCACGATGTTAAGTTTGAAGATCTGAGTGATAGCCCAAGGTTTGAATTTGAATTTGCATTGAAAGACCCCGACAAAAAGAAAGCGCCGTATTTTGAAACCTCTTTAAAACTAAAGGCCAAACAGTTATTTAAAAAAATTGAAGAGATACAACTGAAAAATGAACCAGGTTTTTCTTATGTATTGTTGGACGATTACCCCGATAAAGTGGAGGAAACGAAAGTAGATTTAAGCAGGCTTGGCAATGCAGGTTTTAGATTGTATGATGCCCTTAAAATAAGACAAAACTTAGAGCCTGCAAGAACCGTGGTTGATCTGCACATTGAAAAACTCACCGATAGCTGGAAGCACCTGAGCAATTTTGAGATACTGACTATGCAGTTAAAGGCTTTTGAAAAATATTACGAACTTTCAGTAACACACCGCCAACCGGTACTGACAATTATACACGGTGTAGGAATTGGCAAACTGCGGGATGAAATACATGATATTTTAAGGTTGAAGAAAGAAGTGAAATCTTTTATAAACCAATACAGCCATTTGTATGGCTACGGTGCAACAGACATTTACCTGGAGTATAAATAATAGAAATGGCTTTTAGCGAACTGCTCAGTTATATTTTATTGGTTGTTGGCTTTGCACTTACTCCCGGCCCCAACATGATGCTGTATCTTACCTACACCTTCGAATATGGCCGTAAGGCAGGTTGGGCAACGGCTGCAGGTATTATGAGTTCATTCCTGGTTCACATCACTGCCATTGTATTTGGATTAACAGCTTTACTGGTAGCCTTGCCGCATGCCCTCGATATTTTGCGTTACTGTGGAATTGCATACCTGTTTTATCTTGCCATCAGCAATCTTAAAACTGTAAAATGGAAAACGGAGAATGCTCCGGTTGCTGATATCCGGCTTCATATTTTTTTCCTGAAAGGATTTATTGGCAATCTCCTCAATCCCGGCGCCTTATTCTTATATTTTTCTATACTTCCCCAGTTCATTCATCCCGAAAGAGGAAATGTATTAATCCAAAGCCTGATGCTCGGTGGCATACAAATGCTATGTAGTTTTATAACAAATTGCAGCATCGTTTACCTGGCAGGTTTTGCCACCGAAACATTTTTTAAAAATGAAAATTATCAGCGCACCGTAAGGTACAGTATGAGCTTTTTTATTGTACTCTTTGCGGTAAAAATGCTCTTAATTAAATCCTGAATTACCTGAAGTGGCCGGTTATTGAATAGCAAACCTTGCTGTTTATCCTCTTAAAAACCTCTCCATTTATTTTGCGAAGCCGGCGTAGTTTTCTTTTATCAAGCAATCTTCCTTCACTGTCGAAATATTGTGGCTGTGGAAAGTAAGTGAGCACATAATATTTGGCATAGGAGAACAATGCTTTAAGCGCAACCGGTTTTATCGACATCAGGATCATGGTTTGCTTTTTTTCGTCTACATAATAATCTGAATAGTTTATCCAGGTGCAGCGGATATCATGCATCTGTTTAATAAGCGTATTGGTTTTTGCAGCATTCAGGTGGTAAGCAGTAAGTGTATCAAGGATGCGGGGTTCATCTATTCCAAATTCATAAATATAGCTCAGCGTATCAGTGATTATCTCAACTGAAATAGTTTTAAAATCACGGTCAGTGAAACCGAGGTTAAAAGGGCCTTTGTGATAAAGGGCCTTGTACGATTCTTCAATACTGTCCAGTACTTTTTCATTTTCGTAGTAATATTTTGTTGAAATATTTTTAGGCGAACAGGAAAAAAGTAAACCTGCAATTATTGGTACAATCAGTATGTGTATCTTTTTACTGAACATCGGTATCTTTTTTGGTGAACCAGGAAATACCAAAAACAATCCGTTTAAAAAAAGCGGTTGATACCTGCAACTGGGTTCTGTGGCCATAATCCCAGTATATAAAGGTGATGGTATCATCCTGGATACTTATTTTTTCGGCAACAATAAAATGAGTGGGTACGCCAAGTTTTATTTTGATATGATCTTTTTTATGTACAATACGGTTATTGATAAACAAAACAACAGTGCCTGTTTTCATCCGTTCACTGATGTACTCATAAAGGTGGCGCACTTTAGGCCGCATGAGGTCTGCACCTCTTGCCTCAGAGTTATAATGAAGTAACTCTTTCGTCATGCGGTTGAATTTGCCATAATTTACCGAAGCCCAAAAAGTGTTTTCATCACCCTGGTCAAATTTGTGGTTAAAGAAATTCAGGTAACCTTTGTAATGGTCAGCAAGTGTTAAAAACCACATCTGTTCTGCAGGATTGATATCAAGAACACCTTTATATTTAAGTTCTCCCGCTTCTAGTTTTATAGCAGGCGAGGGGTCAAACAAAACGTTTCTGAATGCGGCCTTCCCATCACCGTAAAGCTTTAGTAACAGCGTCGCATAGCCCAGCGGGTCGTCCTGCAAAAACAAATAAGTAAGCGCACCATAACCACAAAAATTGGTACCGCTTCCCGGATAAATACTTACGGGATTATAAATATTATTTTTAAGGTTTTTAAGAAATAATGCAGGCTTTATATTTGGCCAATGCTCACTTGGTGTTAGTTCGCTGATCTTTTCTATATAAGCAATAGCCTGTTGTTGTGTGGAAGTTACCGGTGCAGTTAAAACGTGTTGCCTTGCATCAAAACCACTTGAAGATAAAGTGGCTAAAAAAAATATGCCCCATAGCAAAATAAGCTTTTTACCGAATTTATGTTGGAGGGTATGTATATAAAATTTTAAGTTCCTCATCATTTGCTGCGAAATTAATACCTGGGCTTTACAAATTGCATTTTAAATGATGTAGCAACTTGTTTTTAACTGATTCGTAATAAAGCTTAACAAAATGCCTGCCAATTATAACTGGTATTTTTTCAGGGTTAGGTATTCTTATGCAATAAAATAACAGGTTTGGGTACTGCAGGGCATGCAAACTTGCTCTTTCAATGTTCAAACACTGTATATTTGTTGTTTCTTATATTAAACAGAAATATACGCATCGTGAATACTTCCAATAACAAACGATATAAAAAATGGCTGCTGGCATTATTTGTGTTGATTTTGGCCGGCGGGGCAGCCATCTGGTATTTGTTTACAATGAAGTATGATGACACGGCTTCTGTAAAAGCAGACTTTACGGTAAATGCCATGGATTTTATTAAGGAATTCAAGCAGGATATGGCTGCAGCCAACAAAAAATATTCAGAAAAGATTATTGTGGTTAATGGTTCAGTATCAAATATTGAAATGGCAGATACCACTGCAAACATTAAAATGGTTGACACTACAAACGGAGCCTATATCATTTTCGCTTTTCAACCGCAGCACCTGCAGGAAGCCAAGGCTATGAAGGAAGGGAAGGCGGTATCTATAAAGGGAAGCTGCAGTAACGGGGCTTTCAGCAGCATACTTGAAGCTGAATACATTACTTTTAAACGCTGTGCCGTTAATAAATAATTTTAAACTTTAAAAATAAAATAAACAAATGAAAAAAACAATCCTTTCTGTAGCCTTGTTAATGGCAACCGGTTTGCTGTTTGCACAAAAGAAAACAACCACATCTGCCACCGTTGCATTTGATGCAACTACTGCTTTAGATGCCTTACCCAAGGCCGAAAACAAAACGGTAATCGCATCACTGGACATTAAGAGCGGTGCTGTTGCTTTTGAAGCTGCCGTGAAAAGTTTTACTTTTGCTAACCCAAAAATGCAGGAACATTTTAACAGCAAGGGCTGGATGGATAGTGACCAGTTTGCCACTGCAACTTTTAAGGGAACTATTACTAATCTGAAAGATGTAAAATTTAATAAAGATGGAGTGTATGCTGTTACTGTAAACGGCGATCTTACTATTCACGGGGTTACAAAACCTGCAGAAGCAAAAGGTACCATTACAGTATCCGGCAAATCCATAAAAGCAACTTCAGATTTCAGCATTAAACTGGAAGATTATAAAGTAAACGGCGGTGCCATTGCAGCCGGTAAGGTTAGTAAAGAACCAAAAATTACTATGGTTGCTGAATTTTAATTAAAACAGCACGCTATAAAAAAAGCTTTTGTTCCATAAGAACAAAAGCTTTTTCTTTTAACAACTAAAATATTTTATGCTGATTTAAATTCTTCTTCAATTATTTCGTGAAAGGCCGCTTCGCTTTCCATTACCCAGGCCGGTAAACCGGCAGTGGTTATCTTCCAGATATTTTCCGTCATTTCCATATTAAAAATGATACGGTTGCTTTTTGCATCTATAACATCTACCGTAAAAAGGCCTTCCTGCCTGCCATTAGGTTTTCTAAAGTTAAATTCCTTTAGTTGTCCATCGCATTTTATCAGCCTGGTAAACTGTATATTTCTTACGTATTTTAATTCTTCCATCAGGGGTGGGTTTGCAGCAAACTTACGGTATTGCAGTCAATTGAAACAAATAACTAAGTTAATAAGCTGTAAAATGTTGATAAATGCTTACCGGTATTGGATTACGTAGCAGGGTGAACCTTTGAATTGCCGGATTTGGCCTGAGCTGCTTTAATACCCATGATATCTGCCTCAACCTCCAGCCCTGCGTCATTATTAATATCAATGGCTTCTCTTATTTGCAAAGGGTGTTGTGCCTTCCCTTGCTTTTGCTGCAGCACATGCCAGGCTTCATGGGGCAAACGTTTTTCTTGCCCAGATGCAAGGTGGATTTCTGTGGTCTGGGAGAATACCCGTGTATTTAACTGAACTGACCAGTCACTATTGTAATGAACCTTTACATCATTCAGACTAAGTCCGGAAAGATTCTCAACCCCTGCTTTAAGTTTTGAAGGTAACCCGGTTTTATTTTTTACTTTTTTAAAATTTTTGTTTTTCATTGCATAAATTTTAATCTAATCATCGAGGATCATTTTGGTTTTGCTAATGTGGAATGCGTTCAGATATCAGAAATTAGTACTTCCCAATCTTCAGCTTTCTAAAAAAATCCACCTCATCCAATTCCCTTACTCCACCTGCTTTTAATCCATCCAGTTCCAAATCTTCAATACTAATGCGTATAAGCCGTTTGCATTTGTGTCCGGTAGCAGCAATCATTTTGCGTACCTGGTGAAATTTACCTTCGGTAATACTAATAAGCAGCCAGGTAAATGGGGGCCAGGCAGTAAGCCTGTTACCAAGGTCGTATAGATATTCTGGATTAATTACGACCTGCACATCGCACGGAGTGGTGGTATAAGTTACACCCGTTTTTATGCGAATATCAATTCCTTTTTGCAGGAGTTTTAAATTTTCATCACTCAGTAAATTGTTGACCTGCACCAGGTAAGTACGTTTATGTGGTTCTTCACCCAAAAATAAAAGACGGGTAATTTTTTTATTGGTGGTAAGAATGAGCAACCCTTCGGAATCATTATCGAGCCTGCCCACCGCATGTGTGCCTTCGGGAAAATCAAAATCAAGATCGCCCAGCAGCCGCACATCATGCGTACTCACAAACTGCGATACCATGTTAAAGGGTTTGTTGATGATGAAGTAGCGGGGAGCGGGTTTTGAGTTTTGGGTTTTGGGTTTTGAGTTGAGCATTATAGGGCAGGTAGAATTATTTAAAACTAAAAACTCAAAATTCATTATTGTTTAGGCAACGATGTTTTGTATGTTGAAGTGAGTATGATCGGTCAGATAGCATGCATCAAAAAAACACAAAACACAAAACACAAAACTCCAAACACAAAACTATCTTATAAGTACCGTACTTCCTTTAGCATTATAAATTTTATCATCGGCACCAATGCCCTGCAGCAACCACACCAGGGTATGCGATTGCACCGGAACGCCTTTGTAGCGGCCATCCCAGCCCTCATTCATTCTTTTGGTTTCGTACACCTGTTCGCCCCAGCGGTTAAATATTTTAAAGTAAACCAGTTCTTTTATGCCAATCATAAATGGTTTTAAAACATCGTTCAGGTTGTCGTTATTAGGCGTAAATGCATTGGGCACATAAATAACAATGTTCTTATTAATTTTTACCAATTGCGTATCAATGGTAATACAACCTGCACTGGTTGTCAGTTTAATGCTATAGGTTTTTTCTGCATCGCCGATAAAAACGGGTTTATAGCTGGTTGCGTTATCCAGATTGGTAGCCGGTGACCATAAAGCAGTTATACCAATGGGCCTGGCTTCAAGCGTTTGAGGCAAGCCGGCAACTGCATAAGCAACCGGGTTGTTGATGCCCTTTGTGGGTTTCTCTATCTTTACAAATCTTTTTTGAATGCTTAAAGGGAACGGGCATTTGGCCGTGCTTACGGTCAGGCTCATTACATAATCACCAGCAACGGAGTAATGCTGTACAGGAGGATTAAATGACGTAGATGTTTGACCGTTGCCAAAATTCCATAAATAACTAATGGGCGATGTGCCGGGGTCGTCGGTATTGTTTACTGCAAGCACCGGTTCATTAATACAGGCTGCATTAACGCTGAAGGCTGCAAAAACATTTGGGTTTACAATTATGTCGATAAAAGTGCTGTCGGCGCAGGAAGCATTGCTGTTTACCACCAGCACAACCCGGTAGTTCCCCGTTTTTTTAAAACTATAAGCTAGGTTGCGGGATGTGGCAGTAAAACCATCTCCCATAATCCATTTATAATGCATGGCCCCCACTTCGTTGGTACTGGTATTGGTGAAAACAAACTTATTGTTAACGAGGCATTGTTCGGGTTTATCAACCGTAAAACCGGGTACCGGAATAGAGGAGATATCTACACCTACAGTTCTGGTAAATAAATTGCAACCCAGCAGGCTGAACACCTGTGCCCGGTAGGTACCAGTTTGTGTTACACGGTATTGCAACCCGGTTGCTCCGGGCAAAGCAATGCCATCCTTAAACCATTGCACGCTGTCGCAGGGTAGTACTTCCAGTATCGTACTGTCGCCGCTGCCAATACACCATTCGGGTTTGCCTATTACCCGCAAACTGTCATATAGCTTGCCGGCTTTTATGGTAACGGTATCTGTGCTAACGCATCCGCCACCACTGTGCCTTACGGTTAATACATAGTCTGTAGTAACATCGGGTGTTGCCAGGGGGTTTGCCAGCAACGGGTCATTTAAACCCGTGGATGGAGTCCAGTTATAGTACCAGCCAGGCTTTGGAGGTACACCTATCTGTACTACCGCGTTATTGCACGAATTTTTATTGGGGCCGGCATTGGCCTTATAGGTAAGCGTATCGTACAGGTACGTGTATAATGTATCCAGGCAACCATATCCGCTGTACGGTACTACCACCACAGCTACCCTGGTGCCGGCTGTAGGTGGTGGCTGCAGGGTTAGTGTTTGTGAATTGCCCAGCACCTGTGTAAAGTTAGTATTGTACCAGGTATAGGTTTGGTAACCGTAAGGGGCATTCACCCTTACAAAATTATCATCGGGGCAAAAAGCTGCGCCCTCAAAGCGGTCGCTGCATTCAGAATTTACATCAATATAGGCATACCCAAAATGTATGCGGAAGGTGCAATCTGCCGTCTTAAAAAATAACCGGATGGTTTTACCGGCCAGGTTGTCCAGGTTAATAGATACTGCTGTCCAGGATTTATACCAAACAGGTGTGATGCCCCCGGGATTGGGAGACATCTGAAATCCGGGTAAGGGCGAACCATTTGCAAAAAATGAAAAAGAAGAACAGTCAATGGAGTAATTGTCAGATAAATTCTGCACCAACAGGTCAAGCCTGGGTTGTTCCGATTCATGGTGCCCCGGATCCTGAAAAACCACGGCATAATTATAAATAAGATTGTACGTATTAGCACCCGCAGGAATGGTGAAATCATACGAAACACCCTCAGCCTCACGCCCGGCCGAATTATTACCTAACCTGATGGAATGGCCGCTACCATTGGGGCAACTTACCGGAAAACCACCATAGGGATCGCTGCCACCTCCTGTTATAGCATTAATCATGGTATGCCTTCCAGGTACGGGACCACCGGAATAATTGAAGGTAATTACATTACTGTTGCCAATGGAAGCCACGCTGCCGGTATAACAGGTCCAGCCGCTGAAATCGCCGGCCTCAAAATCGATATTTGGCGGACAGCTTTGTGCCAGTATATTATTTACTGAACATACTAATATGCAAGTAATTAATACAATTGATATGTGGCGGGATACAAACATATTAGCTGAACACAACCCTTTCTAACTGGTAGGGATTTAAAGTTAGACTTTTTTTCAGGTTTAATTAATAATGATTGAAACAATTACGAAAGCTTTTTCTGGCGCTATTCAATAATGCTTATTAACGTAATAAAAGCGTAAAAGGTTGTGCTTTATTGTTCAAGAATCTTTGTGGTCTGAATGTGGGCCAAAACTGGAGGGATTTACAACGGTCGGCTATCAGAATAAAACAAAGCTTAAGAAGGCAACGCCCAGTGAAATTAAGTAAAGACACTTTTGGATCATTGTTTTGGATGCCCTCCAGTCGCCATAAAACTGTATCATAGTGTTGGGTAAATAAATTGTAATAAAAAGCAAAAAGCCAATAATTATTTTCCAGGTAATGCTCTTTTCATCGCCTTTTACCAGTTCTGTAAAATCTGTTCTGAATAAAAAAGTAAACAACACCAATATATTCAGCAATAAAAAGCGGGTAGATATCTCTCTGCTTAAGGTGGGTTTTACTTTGCCAACAAAACTCTTATCTGTTATAGCAATAACAAAAACGATCTCCATCACAAAAATAAAAGTGCCAACAATGATAGCACCGGTACTGCCATTCGCTGGATTTATATTTAATGACTCAAGCGCTGCAATAAAAAATACCAACCTTACAAAAAAGCGGGAAGCTACCATTATAAAAAGAAAAAAGCCAGGTAATTTTAATGGCCGGCCTTTCACACTGTAATTCCCGTAACTGAGTTTATAAAATATGGCAAAAGGCTCTGTAATAAGAGATAGAAGTACAATCAGGGCAAGGGTTGTAGAAAACAACAAGGGCGAACTAAGACCATAAGAATCTACAGTATAACTTTCCTTAATTATCAGGTGATAAGTGAAATAATAATATAGCAAAAAGCAGATATTGAAAATTACACCTTTCCAGCCGCCAGCATCGCTTTGCGGCAGTATGTTTCCGGTTCCAATTGCGTTATTTCCCATTATTTTATTAAAGGCTGCCGTATTTTTTTGCTAGAAAAATAAGATAATAATTTATAAAAATCCAATTCTCCGCATCCTTTGCTTCTTTGCGTACCCTGCGTAAAACTAAAAATATTCAATTATCTTTGCGCCCATGACAATTGAGCATCTTAAATCTATTAGGGACCGTGTGTTGGTCTTGGGGAGGTTTCTTTGACGTCGCTAACCGACAAGCCAAAGCAGCTAATGATAAACAACTTTCACTTTCGCCGGGTTTTTGGGATGATAATACCCGTGCAACCGCCATTCTGAAAGAAATTAAAGTACATGAATACTGGATAAACCTGTACAATGCAGTAGAAACTGCTGTGGAGGATTTTGCTGTATTATTCGAATTCTGGAAAGCGGGCGAAACTACCGAAGAAGAAGTAAAAGCAGCTTTTGATTTGGCCATTCAACGCATTGAAGAAGCCGAATTTAAAAGTACCCTTAACGAGCCCGAGGACGAACTGCCTGCTATGATGCAGATAAACAGTGGTGCCGGTGGTACCGAAAGCCAGGACTGGGCCGAAATGCTTGCACGTATGTTCCGCATGTATGGCGAAAAGCAAGGCTGGACCGTTACCGAAATGGATTGGCAATGGGGCGATGGCGCCGGTATTAAAACCTGTACTTACAAATTTGAAGGAGCGTTTGCTTATGGATTTTTAAAATCGGAAAGTGGTGTACACCGCCTGGTGCGTATTTCGCCTTTTGACAGTAATGCACGCAGGCATACTTCTTTTGTTTCGGTAAATGTGTACCCACTGGTAGATGATACAATCAATATAGAAATTAACCCGGCCGATGTTAAAATGGAAACCAGCCGCAGTGGTGGTGCAGGCGGACAAAATGTAAACAAGGTTGAAACCAAAGTGCAGCTAACGCATTTACCCACAGGTATAGTGGTGGTTTGCCAGCAAGACAGGAGCCAGCTTGGCAACCGTGAGCTGGCTATGCAGATGCTTAAAAGCCGTTTGTATGAAATGGAACTGCAAAAACGCAACGAGATAAAAGATGCCGCCAACAGCAAAAAGAAAAAGATAGAGTGGGGTAGCCAGATACGCAGTTATGTTTTTCATCCCTACAAAATGATAAAAGACCACCGCACCGATTATGAAGTGGGTAATATTGGCCCGGTGATGGATGGTGAACTGGATGGGTTTATTAAGGCATATTTGATGAGTGAGAAGGAGACGGAGGAGAATTAAAAATTTGTAACTTTAGATATGAAAAAACAAAAATTAATATTGCCTAAGCATCTTTTTTGGGATGTAGTTTATGAGAATATTGATTTTGATGAAAAGAAAAATTTTGTAATTGTGAGAGTTTTTGAAAGAGGAGATTTTCCTGAAATTACTAAGATAAGGAGGTATTATGGAGATGAAACTATTTTAAATAGCATTACCAATGCTAAATTTATTGACGAAGAAACATTTAATTTTTTATCCCTTTACTACGATATCCCTAAAGAGAATTTTTTATGTTACAAAAACAAACAGTTGAGGGGAGAACATTCTACATATTAAATGAATTGATGAACCTGGATTTTTTGAAAGAATTTAATCTTGTGGGAGGAACAGCACTGTCATTGCAATTGGGACATCGAAAATCAATTGACTTAGATTTATTCAACATTAATCCATTTGATATAATTGCTATAAGGCAGCAATTAAAAAATTATTTTAAAGAAAGAATTGATATTGTATCGTCTGAAAAAAATCCTTTAGGGGTATTTTCAAAAATTGATAATATTAAAATTGATATTTGTAAGCATCCACATGCTTTACTTTATCCGGTTTTGGTTGAAGAAAATATCAGAATGTGGGGATTACAGGATATCGCAGCATCGAAAGTTTTTGCAATTTCTGCAAGAGCAACAAAAAAAGATTTTTGGGATTTAGATATTTTACTGGATCATTTTTCTTTTTTAGAAATTGCTGCTTTTTATGATAAGAGATACAAACATGAATTAGCTATCTCAATTTCTAAAATGTTAACTTATTTTAATGAGGCAGAAGAATCTGAAGTGCCTGTTTGTTTACTTGGGAAAAACTGGGAACAAGTGAAAAAAAATATCTTTAAAAAAATAAATGAACATACTAAATAAAATTTTATGCAATACGGAGATTTTTATTACCCAATGCCAATTAACGAGCCCGTGCTTAATTATGCACCAGGCAGTAAAGAAAAGCTTGCCCTTAAAGCTGCTTTAAAAGAATTAAAAAGCACCAAGGTTGATGTACCCTTGTACATCGGCGGTGAAGAAATAAGAACTGGTAAAACGGTTGATATCCGTCCGCCGCACGAACGCAAACATTTGCTTGGGCAGTTTCATGTAGGCGAAGCAAAGCATGTAACCAAAGCAATCAATGCAGCACTAAAAGTAAAAGATAAGTGGGCCAATATGAGTTGGGAGAACAGAGCCAATATATTTTTAAAAGCTGCCGACCTGCTGGCGGGCAAATATCGCCCATACATTAACGGCACTACTATGCTGGGACAAAGTAAAAACTGTTTCCAGGCCGAGATTGATGCGGCTTGTGAGTTGATTGACTTCTTACGTTTCAATGTACATTTCTTAAGTGATATTTATCGCCAGCAGCCCATCAGTGGGGCAGGTATGAACAACAGAATGGAATATCGTCCGCTGGAAGGATTTGTATTTGCATTAACGCCTTTTAACTTTACAGCTATTGGCGGCAATCTACCTACTTCCGCTGCCATGTGTGGTAATGTAGTTATCTGGAAATGCGCCAATACACAGGTTTACAGCGCACAAATGTTCATGCGTATTTTAAAAGAAGCCGGTTTACCTGATGGTGTTATCAACCTTGTTTTCATTGATGGTCCAACCATTGGCGAAGTAATTTTTAATCACCGCGATTTTGCAGGCATACATTTTACCGGTAGCACCGGCGTATTTAATAAAATGTGGGAAACCATTGGTAAGAACATGAGCATGTACCGTTCTTATCCACGCATTGTTGGTGAAACGGGAGGTAAAGATTTTGTAATCGCTCACAAAAGTGCAGATCCAGATGTAGTTGTTACAGCATTGGCGAGAGGTGCGTTTGAATACCAGGGACAAAAATGCTCTGCAGCGTCAAGGGCATATATTCCATCTAACATAGCGGCGGAAGTAAAAAAGAAATTAGTTGAGCAGGTAAAGACCATGAAGATGGGAACAGTGGAAGATTTTACCAATTTTGTAAATGCTGTTATTGATGAAAAGAGTTTTGATAAACTGGAAGGTTATATAAAAAATTCAAGAAAACGTGACAGCGGTGCCAAAATCTGGGTAGGAGGTAAGTGCGATAAAACAGAAGGGTTCTTTATTGAGCCAACCATCATCGAAGCTTCTGATCCCAACTATGTAACCATGTGCGAAGAGTTGTTTGGGCCTGTGCTGACAGTTTATGTTTACGATGAAAATAAATTTGAAGCAACTTTAAAACTGGTTGATGAAACATCGCCTTATGCATTAACCGGGGCAATAATTGCGCAGGATCGTTTTGCGGTAGAACTGGCAACAGACAGGTTACGCAACAGTGCCGGTAATTTTTACATCAATGATAAACCAACAGGCGCAGTTGTAGGACAGCAGCCATTCGGCGGTGCAAGAGGAAGCGGTACCAACGATAAAGCTGGTTCTATTTTAAATCTGTATCGCTGGTTGAGTGCCCGTACCATTAAAGAAACATTTAATTCACCAACGGATTACCACTATCCGTTTTTACAAGAAAAATAATTAATTAATAAGAAAATACGCATAGAAAATGAAAACAAAAATTACGTTCACATTACCTGCTGCAAATATTATTGGAGCCAGCGAATGTGTTTTACTTGGAGAATTTAACAACTGGAATTCCGAAGATGGAATTTATCTTACTAAGCAACCCGATGGTTCTATGACAGCAGAAGTTGAACTGACTGCCGGAGATTATCAATATCGCTACCTGCTCGGCAACGGCCGCTGGGTAAATGATGATGCCGAGAAAATAATTTCCGAAATGCATGGTTACCCGGTAGTAAATTGTATTGTAAGGGTTCCGGCAATTACCCAAACGGAAAAGCCTGCTGTAAAAAAAGCAGCAAAAGCTAAAACCGTAAAAACAAAACCTGCTGCAAAGTCTGTTCCTGCAATTATTAAAGAAGACCTCACCAGGGTTGAAGGTATCGGAAAAAAGATTGAGGCTTTACTTTATAAAAATAACATCTGCAGTTACAAGCAACTTTCAAAAGCTACTATTACTGGGTTAAAAGCAATTTTGGAAACGGGAGGTAACAAATATAGCATGCACAATCCCGGTACCTGGCCCAGGCAGGCTAAACTAGCTGTGGATGGTAAATGGGAAGAATTGGCATCATTGCAAAAGCAACTGAAAGGCGGAAAATAATAACATGAATACCGATAAAGACTTTTATATTCTTTGTGAACTTTGCCCCTTTGCGGGAAAATTGCTCTAATCGGTATAAATTCGCCTCACAATTTTTTGCATTGAAAACAATTTTAGATAAGCAGCAATTACATCTTACTATATTAAGGTTGGCGCACCAGCTTTTGGAGAATAGTGTTGATTTGAAAGATACGGTATTTATCGGCATGCAACCCCGTGGTGTACAGGTTGGTAATAAACTGATGGAGTGCATTCAGCAATTAACGGCCGGGCAAAACCCCCAATACGGCATTTTAGATATTACCTTTTACAGAGATGATGTACGGGATGAACTGCATCTTGCCAATACGACCGATATTCCCTTTTCCATTGATGGCAAAAAACTGGTTTTAATAGATGATGTATTGTACACAGGCCGCACCATACGTGCCGCACTGGATGCAATTCAGGATTTTGGCAGGCCTCAAAAAATAGAACTCTGTGTGCTCGTTGACCGTCGTTTCAATCGAGAACTGCCCATCCAGCCTGATTATTGTGGAAAAGCAATAGATTCGGTGATATCACAAAAGGTAAAAGTTAACTGGCAAAATGAGGAGGTGATTTTATATTAAAAGAACGGTTATTCAATAATGAAATGAATAACCGTTCGCATGCATGCTCACTTTCTTAATTCTGAAGTAAGTTGTATAACTGGTCTTTCAGGTAAAGTCTATGGGTTTTCAATTTATGCAGGGTTTCATCGCCGGTAACTTCGTTCCCGGTTTCAATCAGGTACACTTCATTGGTTACATGCTGGTATTCGTCAAAGAGTTTCCTGAAATGGGGGTTGTTCACTTTATAGTCAGTGATCTTCTGGTCAAATTCAGGAAATTCCTGGTGGAGATTATGTTTTTCCATTGGTTTGTTTTTTATACAAACTTAGTTGTCATAAGGGATGATTTAAAGGATATAAATCAGGTTTTAGAATAATTATCCGGGGTATCATATGATTCTTGTCAGTCAGGATTTTTTAACAGACTTCAGTGTGAATATGACTAGTTTAAAAGACAGCATGTGCACCCTTATAGAAAATTTTGGTCAATCTAAATAATACAATAGCTTTGCTGCTTAATGCAACTGAGTACAAAACATTTACTGGGCATTAAAGATCTGCTACCTACCGATATTGCATTAATACTGCAAACAGCCCGGCAATTCAAAGAAGTTTTACAACGTCCCGTTAAAAAAGTTCCCTCCTTACGTGATGTAACCATTGTTAATTTATTTTACGAAAATTCCACCCGAACAAGAATATCTTTTGAACTGGCCGAAAAAAGACTGGGTGCCGATACCATTAATTTTTCTGCCTCTGCCTCTTCTGTATCAAAAGGCGAAACGCTGCTGGATACCGTGAATAATATCTTAAGCATGAAGGTGGATATGGTAGTGATGCGGCATAGTGCCAGCGGTGCGCCGCATTTTTTGGCAAAGCATATACCGGCGGCGATCATTAACGCAGGCGATGGTATTAATGAGCATCCTACACAGGCTTTGCTGGATGCATTGTCTATAATAGAACGGTTAGGGAGCCTGGAAGGGAAGAAAGTTGTTTTGGTAGGTGATATTATGCATAGCAGGGTTGCGCTCAGCAATATTTACCTGTTAAATAAAATGGGAGCAGAAGTGATGGTGGCCGGCCCGCCAACGCTTATTCCTAAATACATAAAAGAGGCGTTAAATGTTAGGGTTGAATATAATCTAAAAAAGGCTTTGGAGTGGTGCGATGTGGCCAATGTATTGCGCATTCAGCTGGAAAGGCAGAACCAGGTTTTGTTTTCATCTTTAAGGGAATACAATCTGGCCTATGGTGTAAATAAAAAATTACTGGAAGGTTTAAAGAAAGAAATTGTAATTATGCATCCGGGGCCAATAAACCGTGGTGTAGAGATTGATAGTGATGTGGCAGATGGGAATCAATCAATCATTCTGCAACAGGTAGAGAACGGTGTGGCAGTAAGGATGGCAGCTTTGTATTTGTTAGCAGGCAACAAAACGAATGGATAATTGTTTAATGGATAATTGATAATGTATCCTGAAATAATTATCCCATGTTTCTTTAAACATTTGTATTTTGGCGTAATAAGAATAATGCTGATTATTAAAAAAATATCCATTATCCACTAATTAATTATCCATTAATGAATAGAGTCTGTTTATTCCCTGGCACTTTTGATCCCGTTACATTGGGACATACAGATATTATCGACAGGGCACTTCCCCTGTTTGATAAACTGGTTATTGGTATTGGCCGCAATGTTAATAAAAAGCCTATGTTCAGCGAAAAGCAGCGTTTAAAATGGATACGGGAAATTTATAAGAACAATCCAAAAGTAGAGGCACTGGCTTATGATGGACTAACAGTTGATTGCTGTAAAAAAGTAAATGCAAATTTTATACTCCGTGGCATCCGTTACGTAAATGATTTTGAATACGAAAAAGCCATCGCCGATATGAACCGCAGTATTGATAATGAAATTGAAACTATCTTTCTTACCTGCCTGCCCCAGTTTACATCCGTTGCATCTACGCTGGTAAGAGATGTGTTGCGCAATGGCGGAGATGTATCCCAGTTTTTACCAGATGCGGTAAAACAATCCATCAAAAAGAAAAAGTAGGAATTCGCCTTATGGCGAGTTCGGAAATTAATTCAATTAATAGGTATGTCAATCTGGTTCAATAAATCCCTCTCCTTACCCGATATTAATCCCTTAGGCCCAAAAACCATGGGCGAATTTTTGGGCATGGAATGGGTAGAGCTGGGCGATAATTACCTGAAGGCCCGCATGCCCGTAGATGACCGCACCAAACAACCTTATGGCCTGCTGCATGGCGGTGCAAGTTGTGCCTTAGCTGAAACCATTGGTAGCATTGCTTCGCATTTTGTAATAGATTCATCTAAGTTAATTTGTGTTGGGCTCGAAATAAATGCCAACCACATCCGCAGCGCAAGAAGCGGATGGGTAATAGCCACCTGCACACCTTTGCATATTGGTGCCAGCACACATGTATGGGATATAAAAATTCATGACGAAAGAGAAAAACTGGTTTGTGTTAGCAGATTAACGGTTGCTATTTTGAAGAAGCCGGTTAGTTAGTTGTGAGTAAAAAATGAAATGCCAAAGTTAGCACAAGCCCCCAAACTCCAAACCCTATGGCTCATCAAAAAAGGTACTCAAAATATCTTTTATAGAGGGATAAGTGTTCTGCATGGGCTCCTTAATATCCTTGGTTTTAACCCATTTTATTTCAGTTATGTGTTCTTCTGTTTGAGGAACCAGTTTTTGGGTTGAAGAGCAGGTCATATAATACCAGTGCGATACTTTTAAAAAATGCTTCCCAAACTGGTCATATACATGGTAAGTTTCGCCAATTTTCTTCTTTAAATGAAGGTCTTTTACGCCGGTTTCTTCCGTAACTTCTCTTACAGCACATGCTTCTTCCTCTTCTCCTTTTTCAATCTTTCCCTTTGGCAGGTCCCATTTATCAAGACGGTAAATGAACAGAATATCCTTTTTATCATTTTGCACAATACCGCCGGCAGCCTCAATAATGGTAAAATTTTTAAAAAAGGTTTCTTTCAGCTTTTTAAGATCGGTATCCCACAGTACACCCGCATGAAATTCTTCCTTTTTTATCTCATGCAGCATTGCTTTAATGGCTCTGGGCGATATTTCATCCACAAAAACCGCATCGGGGTGGTGCAATATTTCATTTATCTCTTTGTCAATAGTATCACAAAGAATTACCGGTTTATCTCCAAAATAAATGCGTATGTTCATAAAGAAAGCTTTTAGCTATTAGCTTTTAGCAGCTAACCGCCGGTTTAAGTATTTTAATGTTTGCCTCACGCCTCATTACTCACGTCTCACCACTCACGGCTATTTCCTACCTTCGCAGCATGACCAATCAAAAAGCCGTAGCTGAAAAGCTTTTACAAATTAATGCAATTAAACTCAGTCCGCAACAGCCTTTTACCTGGGCAAGCGGCTGGAAAAGCCCGATCTACTGCGATAACCGCAAGGTATTGTCGTTTCCATACATCCGCGATTTTATAAAAAGCGAAATGTGCAGTATTATTTTTGAGCAATTTCCAGAGGCAGATGTGCTTGCCGGCGTTGCAACGGCCGGTATTGCCTGGGGTGCCATGGCTGCCGATCAGCTTAAGTATCCTTATATATATGTGCGTCCAAAACCAAAAGAACATGGTTTGAGTAACCAGATTGAAGGAAACCTGGAGAAAGGGCAGAAGGTTTTGGTTATTGAAGATCTTATTTCTACCGGAAAAAGCAGTTTACAGGTTTGTGATGTTTTAAAAACTGCCGGTGCCGAAATTATTGGGATGGTTTCTATATTCACTTATGGTTTTCAGGTTGCCGATGATGCTTTTAAAGCTGCAGGAATCCCTTATGAATCGCTTACAAACTATCAAACATTGATAGATTTAGCTGTAGAAAAAGGCATTGTTGCTGCTGCAGAACAAAATACCTTGTTAAATTGGAGGGCCGATCCTGCCAATTGGCAAGGGATTTAATAAGTTTGCGTAACGTTTTAATTAAAATCTCGGTAAATGAAAGCTTTTTCACTTGGGTTATTTGCAATTTTTTGTTTTACAACAGTAAGTTTTGCCCAATACCAGCAAACGCAAAAGGCTGTAGGTAAGGCTGTTATTAAAACGCCCACCATTCTTTGCGAAAAATGCCAGGAAAAAGTAGAGTTTTTTATAAGCCATACCGAAGGAGTTACTTCCTGCGCAGTTAATATCCGCAAAAAAACAACCACCGTTACCTGGTTAAACGACCGCACTACACTTGAAAACATAAAAACCGCTATTGCAAACATGGGGTATGATGCCGATGATATTGAAGCCGAAGAATATGCTTTTAAAAGGCTTCCCAAGGAATGTAAGGCCGAAATAACGGCTGCAAAAGCAAAAGCGGCCATATTAAATCCTGTGGTTACGCCACCCGCTTCTAAGCAGTAAACTACCTTTCTTTTAATTTCAGCTTGAAAATTGCCGGTATCAGGCTTTTAAAAAGCAGAAAAATTCTGCACTCCTTCGTAACTCACCGGGAAGGTTTTGTACACATTGGCCTTACCTAATTTAACGGTCCCCGTCACTTTTACCATCACATCCTTACCCAACAGGGAAGGCAGGGCATTCTTCAGCATATTTTTCATATCCACTTCAATGGCCAGCGGCATGGTAAATTCGGCCAGCCTCGGAATGGTTATCTGGTAATCCTGCGAGCTGTGGCCCAGCAAATTATTATCAATATAAATATCCAGATCGGTGTATTTAAGCTGTAAACCGAAGTTATTTGGGTTGTAATAAATCAGGTCAACTTTAAGGGTGGTAGCTCCAAAACCAATTTTATCAACTTTCAGATTTTTAAAATCGCGGTACACTAATTCTTTAGGTGCCTGACATGATGTCGCTAAAATTACAACCATCAATATTGCCGCAGGGTAGAAGAGAGCCTTGATTTTCATGTTTATTTTTTGTGACTGTAATTTATGCCAAGATATTCAATCGTCAAGAAATCTTCTGAATAGTAGCAAAAGGAGGGGTGTATCAGCTTGCTAACATTATTGGAACTTATTGCCTAAGTCTGATGGGATAGCATTAAAACATTAAACTAATTTAATTAGAAGTATAAAATATTATTTATAATATTGATTACCAATTAATTAAAATAGTATAACTATAATATAAATTTAAATATATTATAGCAAAATATTAATCAAATGCCCTGATACAGCACTTTAGTAACTATACATGTTTATATTTAAATATTTATTATAATAAATTATTGATAAACAATTAATTAAAATGTTTATATAGTAAAGTGCTATAGATAATTTGTAATATTCTTATAAATCTTGCTTCCAGTAATCGCTATTTGCTTTTTTGCGTGGAATGTTGCCAACGCATGATTGGATAATTTAATTAAATTAATTTTAATTCACCAGGCGACTTATTTGAGGGCCCAAATGCAGAAATTAGAAATAAGACATATTGGCTTATTTAAAAAAATTGAAAAGGACTGCCTTTATTTTCATATAAAAAAATATATGATAATACTTGTACTCAATTTTTCCAGACTGGATAATTAACGCCATTCATAAATAACTAACAGGTATGATGCCTTTATACCGATATATAGAAATACGGGACGTCAGGCTTATTGCATAATTAAAATAGAGGATAGATACCGTTTCGTATATGCTGAATGCACAGGTAGTTTTCTATTTAATTAAATGGCATCTGGAATGATAGAAAAAATTTTCTAAATTTTTAAACAAATTGATAGATGATCGTATGGCAGAATGGTTATTTACTTAAATATATTCTAAATAAATCACTATTTTACGTATTAACACCTCATTCACAGTAAAATTACGGTCAAATAAATTTGCGCTTTCCGAAAAACGTATTATGTTTGTGATGAAATTAGAAATGACTGTTACCTCGGTTATTCTAAGCTTCAAAACCTTAACCTCCAATTCCCCTCTAAAAAACCAACCATCTATGGTTCGGTAATTTTTCCCAGACTATAGTTGTGATTTTCTCGAAACTATAAACCACAAGAAATGAAAACTTTTACATCCTCTTTATTAGTCAACCGACTTTTAACCTCAGTATTTACCTTGGCTTTATTAATTGTTGCAGCAAGGGCAAATGCCTTTACTAAATACAATACTACTAATACAGGTGTAGAATATGCTTCACTGACAGCAACAGCCAACGAAAATTCTGTTTTTATTAACTGGGTTACAGCATCTGAGCAGAATAACAGCCATTTTGAAGTAGAAAGGTCAACTGATATGAAGGCCTTTAAAACCGTTGCCATGGTTTTAGACGGTTTCAGCACTACCGGCGTAGCAGGAAAAAGCTATAAATTTAAAGAAGCTGCCGGCGAAGTAAAAAAGGGCAAAACTGTTTACTACCGCTTAAAACAAATCGACAACGATAACCAGGTTCATTACAGTACGGTAATGGCGGTTCAAATGAATACAACAGTTACCATTTTTCCTAAAAGCAATAACCTGGGTGTACAGGTTTTTAATACCAAAAATATTTATCCAAACGGTCAAACATTGTTATCCAAACAAACTACATCAGGCATGGGAGAAACCAATGAATCAGCAGCAGGTTCAACCGAACTTACTGCTGGTTTGTTGAACCCGAGCGAACGCATCCTGGGTAAAGAACTAAGTTCACCAAAATTAACCCTTGCATAGGCAGGTAAGGCAGGCCGGTTTATACCAGCAGTGTTACCCACGGTTTCAGTTAAAAATCCACTATTCAAATGCAGCAATTGTAACAGGCATTAACCTGAAAGAAGTATTGGCAAGAGCATAGTGTTACAGACAGACGATAAACAACAATAATTTATAAAATGATATTATACCAGGCACACTAATAAAACCCTTACCAACGTTAAGTATCCGTCCCCTGCAGGATTATTGAACGTGAGTGCCTGGTTTACGATGTTTTCTTTGGGGGTTACAGAATCGAAAGATTCTTAACAAAAGCTGCATTTCCATGCGGCTTTTTTGTATTTTTATCATTGTTGTCCGACTAAAATCGGATTTATAATAAACCGCTATCAAAACTACTAAATAGGTAAGAATCCTTTCGATAATTTCATCACGTCATCTTTTTGTAAGTGATATTTTAGTAACGCATTAGTCAAAGTATTTTCGACATCATCAAGACTATTGAATATTATA
>JBBQLS010000029.1:0-24862 GCA_038328115.1 Chitinophagales bacterium | reverse complement strand
ACTTTTCAGAAGGTTTAATAAAGAAGATACCGGTATTTTACAGATTGGCGATTTAAAAATAGACCGGGAAAAATACATCATCAATTACCAGGGACAGGATATTATTCTTGCACGTAAAGAATTTGAATTGCTGGCTTTACTTGCCGGTAAACCTGGCAAAGTTTTTTTACGCAACGAAATTTTAAACCAGGTTTGGGGAACCGAGGTAATTGTTGGCGACCGTACCATTGATGTACATATCCGCAAAATTCGCCAAAAATTAAATCTTGATTGTATTACTACTGTAAAAGGTGTGGGTTATAAGTTTGACCTGTAAACTGCGGGCAAGAAGAAAGCGGCTTTTAAATTTAATACTTTCCCACATAGCCCGTAGCTTGCAGCTGATAGCTTTTACATTATGCCCACATCAAAAAATCTTTCACCGCAGCAATTATCTGCATTAACAGCGCTCGGTTTATCTATACCCATAAGCCTTGGCATTTTTATTTTTAAACCGGTTTGGTGGATAGCTTTATTGTCTTTCCTGGTAATATTTCTGGGTTCTTACGGTTTAATAGTTTATACACTGCAAACCTTCATCTACCGCAAAATAAAACTCATTTATAAATTCATTTACCAAACCAAGGCCAGTAAAAAAGAAGAATTTTATTACAAAAATCTTCTGCCGCAAAAAAGTATTGATGAGGTAAGGGAAGATGTGGAAGCCTGGGCCGAACAAAGGAAAGAAGAGATAGAACTGCTGCAGCAGAATGAAGCTTACCGCAAAGAGTTTTTGCAAAACCTGAGTCATGAATTAAAAACACCCATTTTTGCCATACAGGGTTATGTAGATACCCTGCTGAACGGTGCACTGGAAAAGCCCGAGGTAAATACAAAATTCCTGCAGAGCACTTCACGTAATATAGACAGGCTGGTTAACCTGGTTGATGATCTGGACTCCATATCAAAATTAGAAAGCGGCGAACAGCTTTTATTAAAAGACAGTTTTGTTATACAGGAGCTGCTGAAAGAAGTATATGAAACTTTATCTTTTAAGGCAGATGAAAAACAGATTAAGTGTATTATAAAAAAGGGTTGCGAACAGCCTTTGAATGTTTTTGCTGATAAAGAAAAAATACGACAGGTATTTATTAACCTGGTTGATAATGCCATTAAATACGGCAAACAGTCTGGCAGTATTGAAGCCAGCTTTTATAAAGTTGATGGTGCTAAAGTACTTATTGAAATAAGCGACGATGGCTCCGGCATTGCAGAGGAACACCTGCCCAGAATTTTTGAACGCTTTTACCGTACCGACCTTGCCCGCAGCCGCAAAGTGGGCGGCAGCGGCTTGGGCCTGTCTATATGCAAGCATATTATTGAAGCACATGGCCAAACCATTCATGTACGCAGTAAAATTGATGTGGGTAGTACGTTTGGTTTTACATTACAGAGTAAAAAAGATTAGCAGAAATAACAATTTCAGGGGCCTATACCTATTTCAAACTTTCTTCAATATTCACATCGCCTTCTTCTTCTTTTGATTTGGGATAATCATTATTCAGTTGTTGCTCAAACTTTTTTTCATCTTTTACATTGCGCATTACCAAAAAAGTAACCAGTGCAATAAGCACGGCACCAACAGGTATTAATATAAACCAGTTCATATGTTGAAGTTTCTTTAAAATAAAACTAAAACCGGCCAACAAGCATGTTAAGTTTTGGTATTGCTGTTCCCGGCTTAAAAAGACTTAACATTGAAAAACCAATTCTTATATTAATTTTACGTTACTAAATTGTTATCAGCAAAAAATATATTCAAACATGATTAAAAAGAAAGCAACAGGCAAAAAGAAAACTTCATTCAAGGAAACAATTATTAAGGAGATTACGCCGCTGTTAACTACAGCTTTGGCAACACTGAAAGATAGATTAGGGGAAAAAAAATTAGAGAAACGCATAAAAAAGGCTGCCAGATTATTGGTAAGTGGCATTAAGCCGGTTGTTGCAAAAAAACCGGTTATTAAAAAGAGACCCATTAAAAAGGCAGTAAAGAAACCCATTATTCCAGCATCATCCCCAAAGCCACAAAAAGCAGCTAAGGCTACTTCTAAAAAGTAATGCCTGCAAGGCAGAATAAAAATTAACGGTTAGCGATAAAAAATAAGAGAAGGATTTCTAGTCCTTCTCTTATTCAATTGTAGTTACCTGTGTTTAGTGCTGCAAGGTCTTAGCGGGCTTTGAGTTGCCGCTTCCAGATTCTAAAAAGGGTAGCGGCTTTCTGTAGCAACGCTGTTTGTAAATGAAACAACCTATTGAACTATTAATTTTTCTTCAATCGCCGTTATCTCATGGTGTCAATAGCCTCAACCTGGCGAAACTTTACTCCGTAAAATCTGCAACAGGCTTTTAGTTTACAGAACGTGCAATATCAATTCTGAATGAATTCTGTTTTTTGTGTTATGGTTGTGTTATCAAATAATTACTAAAATAACAAATGTGCAAATGGATAAATAATAGTTTGATAAAGTGACGAATTTTGCTGCATCAAAACAAACTCATTATGCATCTACGAAAATCATTTTTCGCAATAACCCTAACTATATTTATTGTACTTACAGCACAGGTAGCTGTAAAAGCCCAAACCATTAAAGGTAATATAACTGATGCTAATACTGGTGAATCGCTTGTTGGAGCTACAGTAAAACTTGACGGAACTAAATTTTCAACCTTTGTAAAACTTGACGGCACCTTCAGCTTTACCAATGTGCCTGCCGGCTCGTACAAAATTGTTGTTACTTACCTGGGCTACAATAAACAGCAGGATAAAACAATTACCATCTCCGGATCAGAAACAAAATCAGTAAATTTTTCATTGGAACCAACCAACCAGGAGATGGAATCTGTTACGGTATCAACATCAGCCAATGGAGAAACTGACAAAGGTGCCCGAAGGCTTGAAAAAGTAGCTAACCCGATTATAAATGTTTTATCTGCAAAGACCATACAACTGCTGCCTGATATTACTGTTGCCAATGCCATGCAGCGTGTAAGTGGCGTAACTGTTGAAAAAAGTGGAAGTGGTGAGGCACGTTATCCCATTATAAGAGGTATGGAAAAAAGATATATCAATACATTGGTGAACGGTATAAAAATTCCAAGCCCTGACAATAAGAGCCGTTTTATTCCCCTTGACCTTTTCCCTTCGGAATTGCTGGAAAGACTGGAAGTAAGCAAGAGTTTAACCCCTTCAATGGAAGGAGACGCAATAGGAGGGACCATTAACCTGGTGATGAAAGATGCACCTGCTAATAAATTATTGCAGGCCAACTTTTCGTTAGGATACAACGCAATTTTAGGGCAACAGGCATTTCAGAAATTTGATAAAGGAAGTATTAGCAAAAGTTCCCCAAATGAAACAAACGGAAGTACGTATTACTCAACTTCAAAGGATTTCTCACTGGCCCACCTGAATTATACTGAAAAAAAATCCCCAATAAATACAACCATCGGTTTAACTTTTGGAAACCGCTTTGGAAAGGATAAAAAATTTGGATTTATAGTCTCAGGAAGTTATCAAAGTATTTACCGTGGTACCACTTCAAATTTTTTTCTGCCTAATTCACAACCTGGTTTAAATAATATCCCGCTTTTTTCTGATTTGCAATTACGTCAGTATTCAGTACATAGCCAACGCCTTGGATTTAATGGCAAATTTGATTATAAGATAAACAGCAAAAATAAAATTTCGCTTATCAACACCTTTGTGCGTTTAGATGATTACCAGACAAGAATTGTGTACGACACGGTGGCTTTAAATTCATTGGTTACTAACACCCTCAGGAGTACATGGCAATATCAGTCAATTTATAACTCAACATTGCAGGGGCAGCATAAACTCACCAAATCTTTTGTGGTTGACTGGGACCTAGTTTATTCTATTGCAAATAATCATATTCCCGACCAGGCACAATTGTCACATCAATATGCAATTGTAGCAACAAGCTTAACAAAAGACAAAATCCAAAATGCAACGCACATTTGGACACACAACAGCGACAAGGATTACGCAGCTTATATAAATGCTACAAAAAACTTACTTGTAATGCAAGGGCCACTTGAATTAAAAGCAGGTATATTGCTGAGAAGTAAAGACAGAAATAATTTTTACAATTCCTACACACAGTCGCCTATTCTTAACGAAGTATATACGAGTGCAAATGCCGCAGTTTTTGTTGACTCTTCTTCAGGAATTCCAAGTGTAAGCGGAAACAATTACACGTTTAAAGAAAAAATTACCGCCGGTTATGGCCAGTTCAAATGGCAGGTAACCAAAAAACTGGAAGCCCTTGGTGGTTTACGGGTTGAATATACACACCAGCATTACGAAACACAGTTAACTCCTGATGTTGATGCAAAATCCGGCAGAATAACTTATACAGATGTGTTACCCAGTATCCAGTTTAAATATGCACTTAAACCAAATCAAAATATAAGACTGGCTTATTACAGGGCATTGGCCCGCCCGGGATTTGCCGAATTGATACCTGACGGACCCGATGGAGAATTTTTCAGGGAAAAAGGCGATCCGATAAATCTTGAACATTCGGTTGCAGATAATCTTGACCTGCGTTATGAATTTTATTCTAAAAATGCTGACCAGGTTCTATTGGGAGTTTTTTACAAAAATATTCAGGACCCTATTGAGATATCTGCAGTAAAACCGCTAAATGTAAATAACCTCTACCTGCAACCTGTTAACGTAGGAAGGGCAACAAACTACGGATTTGAAGCAGTTATAACCAAATACTTCGGGCCATTCGGAATATCCGCCAATTACACCTACACCAAATCGAGTATTACCAGCGATAGTATGCTTACGTCATTCCGCGATACTGCAGGAGCTATCAAATCAAAAAGAGTTTCGGAAACCAGACCACTGCAGGGGCAATCAAACAACATTGGTAATTTATCATTGATTTATAAAAACCCAAAAATCGGTTTCGATTTTCAATTAGCACTGGTATATACCGGAGAGCGTATTTCATTTATCAGCCCTTACCTTGGGTTACACTACTGGCAGTCGCCAACAACCCAGTTAGACCTTTCATTTGAAAAGAGGATTATCAAGAAACTTACTTTTTATTGTAAGATAAACAACCTTACCAATGCGCCTTATGAATTAACGCTGCATCAATCTTATAATGAGTATTTAAAATCCAGCGGTTCCAGGCCACTTGCACTGCAGTCGGATGAGGACAAAAAAATAATTATTCAGAAAGATTATTACAAAACTTCTTACTTATTTGGATTACGCTATAAATTTTAAAAAATCTATTCAATTATAAAAAATGAAAAAGTATATTTTATTTCTAAGTATCATTTCCGCCGGCCTTTTTATGGTATCGTGTAAAAAAACTGCGGACAATAAAGATCTTTGGAAGGCTATTATTCCCATTGCTTCACCAATCAGCGATTCGGCTTGTTTATCAGGTTCCATAAAAGGAACCATGCTGACTGGCAAAACTTATACAGTTTGCGGAGATATTTACGTTAACGCTACTGATACCTTAATCATACAGGAAGGTGTAAAAATTAACTTTGGTTTAAATACAGCACTGGGAACAAACGCCCCCTGTGGTCTGGGTATTAAAGGCTCTCTGTTTTGTCTTGGTACTAAAGACAAACCCATTTTAATAACTTACCCTGGCGTTACCAAAACAGATCAGCTTGGTGCAGATCCAAACACTGACCCAGCCCTAAAAGCAAAATGGACAGGAATTATTGGAGCTCCTTCTGCAAAATATATGGTGTTTAAATGGACCCATATTGAATTTGGCGGAGCTGCAATCAGCGCAGCAATGAAAACATTTACAAGTGCAACAAGCCCATACCCTTTATATTTTGCAAACCCGGCGGGTATTTTTGTGCTCGAAGATTCATGGGTATATGGGAGTGTGGATGATCCCTTCCGTATTAACGGAGGAAAAATTGCTGTGATGAGAAACACTTTTGAAAAGTGCGGTTATACTGGTGGTGAAGCCATGAATGCAAAAGCAGGAACAATTGGTGATTTTGGTTATAACCTTTGTATAGGAATGGCGACCAACGGCCCTAAACTGTCTAACATTAATGTTGGCGTTGGTGTACCGGGTTCTAATGTAAGAATGTATAACAATACCATTGTTAACTGCGGCTATAGAAGATCTTCAGCTGGCCGTGGCGGTTCTATTAATTTTGAAGAAGGCGCAGGCGGAATGGCGTATAATAATCTAATTGTTAACTGTAAATTCGGGCTACGTGTAGTTAATACGCCTATTGCAGATACCGCAAATCTAAGATATGGATACAACTGGTATTATGCAGATTCAGTTTCAGTGGCAAGCCAGTTTATTCCTTCATTGTCAGTAAGCACTGCCATCAGCCAACCGCAGGAAACAGATTTTCCAAAACCCTCTGCTTACTTGCCTGCAGGCTGGCATGTTGGTGACGCTTATACTGCCCCGGCTTCAATTTCAGGCGCTAATAATCCACAGTTTATTAATGCGCCAGTGCCTTTACCTGTCGGTTTAAAACTTGCAGATATTGCTGTAGTGGGCAGTTATAATTTTGCATTAAAGCAAACCTCACCTTGTATAGGAGTGGGTTATACCGGCTTTGTGCCAAGGGCAGATGTACCAACAGATTTAAAATATGGCGCAACAGAAATTACGCCTCCCGGAAAAGATATTGGTGCATATCAAAGTAACGGAAGGGGGAATCAACATTAGAAAATAAAAAGGCAAAATTCAAAATATAAAAGGCATCCCTGTTGAAAGACAGGGATGCTTTTTTATTGCCGTGTTTTGTAAGGAGGAAAGAAATAATGAACAAGGAACAAAGAATTTTGAATGGGGAAGTTAGAAGCAGGAATATTTAATTAAGTATTTTTTTACAGCAGTTGCAATTATTATTTGTTGACTGTTGATATGTTTTCCGGGCTTGCCGGTAAAATAAAATATCGTTTACCTGGCGGGTACAAATACGCAAAGGCACAAAGTATTTTTCACTAAGTGAAAAACAGGCTGCTACATGATGAATACGAAAGAAGAGACGATGAATGGCGAATCAGTAAGAAACAGTTTTGCTTTCGCCCCAGGTGATAGGGCAAAGTGGATTAAGCGGTTGGGTATTCCATAGACATTCCCTTACCGTCATGCGGCGGGCAACGGTATCAATGCTAACTACATGAAAGGATACCCTGGTTTCGTCTTTTGATGAGTACCTGCCTTTCATTGGAGAATCTACCCTGAATGTATTAAGGTTTACCTCGTTATTTAAGCCGGTATATTGGTAAAACTCGTTCCAGTTTGAATTGCCATGGAAATAAGCTTTTATATTAGGGTGCTTTTTTAGAAACTTTATCCAGCCTGCTTGCTCCATAGTAGTTTTTCCGCCATCTCCTTTAGCAGTTGCGGCATCTTTATAACGTTCGGGCAAAAGATTTTCAAATTTATCTGTTGCATTAAATATAAGGGATTGTGGATTGGAAAAATGCTTCGCTTCGCATTCCGGCGGGTCATGCGTAAATATAAAAACAGGTGTTTTTTTTCTTACTGAGCGCAGGTCTTTTTTCATCCATATTCTTTGCGATGAATCAGGCCATAGTGAAATAAACATAAAATGGATACCGCCGATATTTTCGGAATAGTTTATTTTATCCTTTGTAAAATCATACGTGTCTTTGTTCAGTGGTATAGCAGGCTTCATCACCAGGTTATAGATGTTGGCCATAGAACTTGCATCGGTGGCGGGATTCATAGGTTTATAAAAACCAATCGCATTTGAAATATCATGATTGCCTGGTACAATCATTAACTTGGCTGGTTTGCCTGCATAATTGGTAATGGTTATGCCCTTTATGTAATCGGTATCAAACTGTGCCCAGGATTTTGCTGCACTCTGATTGGGTATTTCCATCCGGTTGGCAATATCGCCGCCCTGCACAACAAAGTCTATGGCGCCAACAGGTTGCCCTGCTGCAATACCGGCATCCAGTGGAAAAACTACCGATGGCAAACCATTAACCTGCCGAATCATTGCAGCATTTACTTTATGTCCGTCAACAGCCTGCTCTCCACGGAACCCCGTTCTGCTGATACCATAATGCGCATCGGATGTAAAAACAAATTGCAAAATGCGGCCGCTGTTCTGTTGTGCGTTTACAAGGAATGCACAGTTAAAAAACAAGAGAAAAAGAATGCAGATCTTCATCGGGTAAATTTTTACAGTAAATAATGTAAAAGTAGGAAATTGTATAACCCTACATGACTTGGTAACAGTTTAATAATATACAATGCAGTGAGCGCAGCATAACACTAGTGTTTAAACTAATTTATTTAAATGCTGACATTGCCCTGCATTCATTTTTTTAAAAGTTCCGGTAACATTTGAATACTGCGATGATAATAATATACCTCTTTAACCGGGTAATGCCTACACTTAACACACACATAACGTTGGCGTAAACATTTGGTTACACTTATTGATTCTCTTTGTATCAGTTACTAACCCCAAATCTGAGCGTTATGAAAAATGTGAAATACTTTTTTCTCGAACTTTCCGTAAGAATTTTTCTGCCGATGCTTTCTGCTTTTTATCCACCGCTGAAGTTTTTTAAAATCCATTAATGGATAAAACTAAAAAGCGTAAGCTTGATATCCTGGTTCTGTCTGATGTGCATCTTGGCACCTTTGGCTGCCATGCGAAGGAACTGTTGCGTTACTTAAAAACGGTAAGGCCAAAAATCGTTATCCTTAATGGCGATATCATCGACATCTGGCAGTTCAGCAAAAGATACTGGCCTAAAAGCCACATGAAAGTGATTAAGGAGTTAATGCACTGGATGAGCAAGGGTGTCAAGATTTATTACATAACCGGCAACCACGATGAAATGCTGCGGAAGTTTGTAGGTTTTAAAATGGGCTCACTTAAAATTGTAAATAAAGTTATACTGGAGCTTGATAATGGAAAGAAAGCCTGGTTCTTTCATGGTGATGTATTTGATGTAACTATGCAGCATAGTAAGTGGCTTGCAAAGCTGGGTGCAGTTGGTTATGATACACTGATCCACATAAACAGTTTTGCAAATTTTATTTGCGAAAAAATATTCAAGAAAGGAAAACTGTCTTTATCTAAAAAAATAAAGAACAGTGTGAAGAGTGCGGTTAAATTCATCAACAGTTTTGAACAAACCGCTGCAGATATCGGCATCAGCAATCAATATGATTATGTTGTTTGCGGACATATACACCAACCCGAAATGCGGGAGATTGAAAATGAACATGCAAAAATAATGTACCTGAACAGCGGCGACTGGATCGAGAATTTAACTGCCCTGGAATATGCGGATGGCGAATGGAAAATTTACCGCTATGATGAAAAAGAAATGATGAGCATAATGGAACATGGCAGTGAAGAAGAAGAGCTGAATAATGCACAGTTGTTTGATAATATGCTGGAAGAATTTAACCTGATGAAACAATAATGAAAATATTATACGCCATACAAGGCACTGGCAACGGGCATTTAAGCAGGGCCAGAGATATTATTCCCATCCTGCAGCAAAAAGGCGAACTGGATATTTTAGTAAGCGGCATACAGGCAGATGTGGATCTTCCTTATCCTGTAAAATACAGGTTTAAAGGGCTTAGTTTTATTTTTGGAAGAAATGGAGGTATCGATCTGATTGCAACTTATCGCAAGAGTAATTTAAAGCAACTTTACAATGAAATAAAAAGCCTGCCAATTGCTGATTACGATCTGGTAATAAATGATTTTGAACCGGTGAGTGCCTGGGCATGCAAAATGAAACATAAAGAATGTATTGGGCTAAGTCACCAGGCAGCAGTGATCAATAAAAAATCACCCAAGCCAAAAAAGAAAGACCCGGTAGGTAAAGCTGTGCTGCATAATTATGCGCCGGTTACAGCAGCTTATGGTTTTCATTTTGGCGCTTACGATAAAGATATTTTTACACCGGTAATACGCAACCAGGTACGGGAAGCAAAGCCGGAAAACAAAGGGCATTATACTGTTTATCTGCCAGCTTACAGTGATGAAAAAATCATTAAAGTGCTGAGTGAAATAAAAAATATAGACTGGCAGGCGTTTAGTAAGCATACAAAAAAAGAGTACTCAGTAAAGAACATTCACATAAGGCCCATAAACAATGATGCATTTATTGAAAGCTTTATAACCTGCACCGGCGTTTTGTGTGGCGGCGGATTTGAAACACCGGCTGAAGCCTTGTATTTAAAAAAGAAACTGCTGGTAATACCAATGAAGGGACAGTACGAGCAGCAATGCAATGCAGCGACTTTAAAAACGATGGGAGTGCCGGTGATTAAAAGCCTGAAGAAAAAACACCTGGACACAATCAAAGACTGGACAGCAGCAAATCAGCAAATAATTATCAACTATCCCGATACTACGCAGCGCATCATTAACATGATCATCAAAAAACATGGCCAGGCAAGTACTAAGAAAACTACTGAACCAGGAGTCTATTCAATAAAAAAATTAAAAGAAAAAAGCCTGGGAAAAATATTAAACCAACTGGACGATTAAGAATTATGCTTTTTACAAGAAACGATTTTGGAGATGATTTTAAATGGGGAGTTTCTACAGCGGCTTACCAGATAGAAGGTGCACACAATGCAGATGGCAAGGGCCCATCTATCTGGGATACCTTTACAAAACAGAAGAAAAAAATATTCAACAATCATCACGGTAATATTGCCTGCGATTATTACAAACATTATGCAGAGGATATTGCGCTCATTTATAAACTGAATATCCCTACTCATCGTTTCTCCATTTCGTGGAGCCGCATTTTACCACAGGGTATTGGTGCGGTAAACCACAAGGGAATAGATTTTTATAACCGGGTAATTGATTTTTGCCTGGAACTTGGCATAGAGCCCTGGATAACATTGTACCACTGGGATTTACCCGAAGCCCTCCAGCAAAAAGGAGGCTGGGCCAACAGGGAGATTGTTCACTGGTTTAGCTATTTTGTTGATTGCTGTATAAAAAATTTTGGCGACCGTGTTAAATACTGGATGGTACTTAACGAACCGATGGTGTTTACCGGAGCCGGTTATTTTTTGGGTGTACATGCGCCCGGTAAGAAAGGATTAAGCAGCTTTTTAGCAGCCGCACATCATGCTGCTTTATGCCAGGCTGAGGTAGGCAGGCTGATAAAATCGTTACGACCTGATTGTAAAGTGGGAACCACTTTTTCTTATTCGCATATTGAACCTTACCGGTACAATGATGAAAAAGACATAAAAGCTGCGGCCAAAGTAGATGCACTGCTTAACCGGATGTTTCTGGAACCGTTGCTGGGCCTCGGTTATCCAATGGAAGATTTGAAAATACTGGAACGTATTGAAAGGTTCATGCTGCCAAATGATGAAAAGAAACTGGCCTTTGATATGGATTTTATTGGCCTGCAGAATTATACCCGTGAGTTTGTGAGCTATGCGCCGATGATGCCCTTTGTAAGAGCTAAAATCATAAAAGCCAGTAAAAGAAATGTTGAACATACGTTGATGGATTGGGAAGTTTATCCACCCAGTATTTACAACGCATTAAAACGCTTGCATAATTATGATACGATCAATGAAATTATTATTACTGAAAACGGAGCTGCTTTTAACGACAGTTTTGAAGAAGACAGGATTGATGATTTCAAAAGGGTTAAATTTCTGCAGGACTATATTGCCCAGGTTTTACTGGCAAAAAGAGAAGGAGTAAAAGTGAATGGGTATTTTATATGGACATTGCTCGATAATTTTGAATGGGCCGAAGGTTATTATCCAAAATTTGGGTTGGTGCATGTTGATTTTAAAACTCATAAAAGAGTAATCAAGAGTTCTGGCAACTGGTACAGCCGTTTTTTGCAGAACACGCTGGTTATATCTAAAGAAAATTGGGAAGCGGGAATACAGGCAATGTTGTAATAACTGATTAATACTTTATCTGCAGTTGTAATTTTTATTTTTATAGGGGCTGCTTTTTCAGGTACCCCTTTTAACTGTTTAGTAAAATGAATAACGCTTCCTTTTCATTTGAGTGTGCCTTGGATTGAATTACAAAAAGGCAAAAGAGAGTGATCGTGGTATTTTCATTTACAGATGTTTTACAAAGAAACACCTGTAATATAAACAGAGTATTACCCCGGTATTATGCCAACATTAAATCTGAATCGGATAAAATTTTTGTCAATGCAGTATTGTGCGGCTGAAAAGTGTACCAGCAAAGCATCAGCAGCAGGCTGGCAAATTTGCCGTCTAAAAGGGATTTGGTTTTGTTTATACCCAGGTTGATGGCATTGAAAGTGCAGGTAAGCAGATTTTTCTGCATCAACTCATCATAGAGTACCAGTTCTCCGGAGTTATCCTGATCGTACGTAAAGAAGTATTTTTTGTCATCAAATTCTACATAACCTTTTTTTCCGGCCCCAGCTTTTGTTTCTTCAATTTTACCCAGGCGGAAGCCATATTCATCTCTGATGATTTTAAATGGATGTAAAAAACCTTTTTTTTCAAAAGAAAACATTCTTTTACCAAGGTCGCTTACTATCCGTACAAACCGGGTTTGTTTACTAAAAGAGATATCAGCTAAAACCTTTTCATCTTCTATCAGTTCAAATATTTCGTTAGATGAAGTATTGTTAACGCTTACCCATTTCATATGTGTTGTTTTTGGTTAATGCTGATGTGAATATAATTTCAATTTACTTAAAATCAAACCTGTGCTAAAGATTGTGATTTAAATGTGCATAGTAACAATTTGGTAACAGTAAGATAGCATCAAAAATAAAGCCACCCTGGTAAGAATACCGGGTGGGAGCATGAGAAACCTGCTAATTGCTAAGGAAATTTGTAAAATGTACGTTATAACTAACTGCTGGAGTGTAAACTACAACCGGTATGTTAGCGTAACCTGAACTAATAATTATGTAAATGTTATTTGTAATTACGCAGGCAGTAAAACTTGCTATGGTGCTTTTTGGGGAATTATATTACCATTATTGTCGTAGAAATCTGTGTTCGTTATTTTTCCTTGCTCATCATATACATTCCACTCGCCTGTTTTAAAACCGTGAGCATAACTACCGCTGCTTTGCAGACTGCCATCTTCGTAGAAGAATTTGCCGGTTCCGTGGTATTGCCCAAATGCATCTAATGGTAGATCGGCCTGTAAACCTCCATTAGGATAATACTGGGCAAATAAAGTACGCACATCTTTTTTGGCAATGATGATTTGGCGGATGCTGTCTGCAGAATCTTTCATAAGCTGGCAAACAGAAGAGTCTTTTTTATTTATATAGAAAACAGCTGTTACAAAATCGGTTCTTTTGTAAGGCCTTGTGTAAATGCTGTCGCTTGCTTTGATGATAGAGTCGAGCCAAGGCCTGTTAATTGTTTTTAAAGCAGCCATATTATGGCTTTTTTTGTGAGAACAGCTAAAAAATGGAGTTACCGAAACGACCAGAATTAAAAATAGTTTCTTCATGATTTTTGAAAACAAATTTAAAAAAATATCCCGGCAAACCTGCCGGGCTATTTTTTATTGGTTGATATTTTTACATAAACTTAGTCCATGTCTTCCACCAGCTATCTCCCACAGCACAAGCACCTTTGTAAGTAACAGAAGTAAATCCTGTAGTTAGTTTAGGGTTTGTAAAACTTGCACCAGCAGCAGCAGCAGCACCTGAAGATGGGTTAAAATCAGGTGTTAAATAATTAAAGGGAGCTATTAAACCTGCATCACTGCAATTGGTAAGAATACTGTTACCATAAGCGGCAGTATTAAACCAGGCAGTAATAGTAGCAGTGGTATTGGGATTAAGTGGTGGGTTTGCATTACCCGCAATGCTGTATAACACCGGTGTTGGGCATCCCGCAATAATAGTATTTTGTACAAAAAGAGAACCGGGAATATTATTGTCTGTAGGCGTACCCTTGGTAGCGTCAATGTACAAACCGTTAGGGTAACCCAGTATAATTGAATTGAAAAGTGACATACTTGAATTTCTTCTGATCTGTGCACCCCAAACAAATAAGCTATTGCCGGTATTGGCAAGCGTTGCTTTTGGGCCCATTGTAGTCATGTTGCAAAACACAGCAGATGTTTGCGGCAAGAGTGAACTTCCGTTTGCATCATTATCACTTTCAAATGCTTCACTTTTTGAAATATCAGCAACTGCTGAATCTCTCAAACCTATACCAAATTGAACTTTTCCGCTAAAGCCGTTATCTGTATCAAAATCATCATCAAGGCCTCTGTAGGCAATAAGGTGAGTACAGTTTACAGTTCCACCAAACCACTCAAAAGAATCATCATTTGCATAAGAAACCTGTACGTTGTCAATTACAGTACCGTTTCCAACACCACCAAAAGTTAAGCCGTTGATTTCATTGTCCGGTAAAAAAGCATAACCGGCATATTCAATACGAACATAATGCAGGATGCCGCTGTTATCAGCAGGGTTTTGCTGTTGCGTAGATGGCGTGCCATATAAACCTAAACCATCGCTGTTATTAATACCACCTTCAACCGCACCAACACCTTGTATTCCGTTAAATGATGAGTTCGCAGGAGCTTGTCCTAATAAAACAAGACCAGCCCAATCTCCACGTTGTGGATTTGCTGCCTCTGAAGTAAATACAATCGGTTTTGCTGCAGTACCATCGGCAATTATTTTAGAACCACGTGTGATAATTAAACCACCGGTTTTTCCGGTTTCACCAACGATTTTTGTACCTGGCTCAATTGTTAATATAGCACCACTTGTAACATATACCAGGCCGCGAAGTTTATAAGTATATGCTGCCATTAAAGTACGGTTAGCTGTAATTCTTCCTTCCAGGATGGTATTTTCTGTAGTTGTACCAACACCGCCACCGCTAACAACGGTTGTACCGCCATCCACTTCAATTTTACGACAGCTAAGTGTTGTGGCTGCTATTAAGATGCTGTAGAGAAATAATTTTTTCATGATTGTATTTTTTAATTGTTTTTTTATTGGTTATTTAGTTTTTATGTTTAGAAATTGTATCCGAATGTGAAACTGAAATTGGTGCCATAATTTCTGATTATAGAAGCGGGATCAACATTTTTATCATATTTCTTGTTATCATTAATGTCTGTATAAAATGTTGCTTTTTTGTTGATGATATCAGAAATGTTCATTTTTACTTCTCCTTTACCTTTCAGCACTTTCTTGGCAATCTGAAAATCTAACACCGGGCGTGGATTCTCCCAGATAGGAGGCTGGTCTCCACCACCTACCAGGGCAATTCTTCTTCCGATCTGGTTAAAAAGTAAGGTGGTGCTTATGCCGTATTTTTCCACGTCATATTGAACTGCGGCATTCAGTAAATATGGGCTTTGACCCTGCATCGGGCGCTCTGCATCATTACCAATTTTTGATACCCTGTTATAGATATAGGAAACATTGCCCTGCACAGTAAAATTCTTTAATGCTCTGTTAAAATCTAATTTTTTCTTGAATTCCAGTTCGGCTCCAAAACTGTTAGCTTCTTTGGCGTTTACAAAATTGTAAGTACTTGCACCGCCAGAACTTGGATTAAAATATGCCTCGATTGGCTTATCAAAATATTTATAGAAAACACCGAATGTAAAAAGCTCCCCGCCTCTTGGATATAACTCATACCTCACATCAAAATTTGTCACTTTGGTCCTTACCAATCCTGTATTTCCTTGTACACTTGCACCAAGGTCAAAGTCATAGAATGAAAAATTACTTAACTCCCTAAACTCTGGACGCACAACTGTTTGCGAACCAGACAAACGTACATTTGTTTTGTTGTTTACTTTATAAGTTGCATTTAAGCCAGGTAAATAATCCCTTACCTGAGTATGTATATGACGTGAATCACTTTGTTTTACACTTCCAATCAGCTGGTCAAAATCTTCAACACGCACACCCCATACAACACGAAGTTTTTCAGTAATCAGGTTATCAAATTGTAAAAAGCCGGCGTTTAAAATTGAGTTGGCTAAATACCTGTAATTGGAACTTGATAATTCACCCATCACAAATTTGTTGTCAGCACCATTGCCAAAATTTTCAGGTGCAAATATCTGATCTGCCGGTAATCTACGAAGAGGTTTGTTATCAGTCAGCAGGTAAATAGAAAATGGTCTTGAATCAAACAGCCTGTCTTTTACCTGGAAAAAATATCCACCTTTTACTGATTGGGTTAATTTGCCGATTTTAAAATCTTTACTGATATCGGCACCAGCTGTGTAGTTATAATCACTTAAAAAACCATAATAACGGCTCCCGCTTTCCTGTGATGAATTTGACTGGCCAATGGAAGCTATATAATTTGAATTAGGGTTTGAAGGATCTTCCTGTATATACTTCAACCTGCGCTGGTCTGGTATATATTGGTCTAAAATATTAAAGCTTCCAAACCAATGAAATTTAGCATTGTACTTTTTAATGTTGTGATCACCGGTTAACTGGGTATTGAAAAAGGTATTGGCTTTAAAAGCAAGCTCAGAGGCTTTCACACCTTCACCCGCATCAAAGTTATACCCGCTTCTATCTGTTGCATAATTAGTTGTATTTACATTCAGTAAATTTTTAAAGGAAATTTTACTGTTGTTGCCCAATTGAAGGGTGATGTTTGCCAATGCTCCGGCTAAAACATCATTACTATATTTGATGTTGTCATAGTCAAAACTGGGGCTGGAGATACTATTTGTTATAGTGTATACCTGGCTTTTATAAACCAGCCTTTTATTGCTTCTGTTGTAATTAACAGCAAATATTGCTGCCAGTTTATTTTTATTGCCCAGCTTTTTATTGAAACCAAAATTAAACGCCAGGCTCTGGTTAAGTGCTGGTGTAAAATTGGAACTTTTTTTATTGGTAGACCAGATGTTTTCAAATTCTTTGCCATAAGCTGCTTTTTCTGCCAGTGATAATTGAGCAAAATCAGCTTTCTTAGGTAAATTAGCCGGTAAACCTCTTTTGCCATTGTCATATCCAAGCCAATCAGTGTTACTTCCTTCATAGCTGTAAAAATCTTTGCCAATGGTATTGGTATTAAAGCCGGTCCCTATCTGAACATTAAAGAAATTTTTTGCTGGTACATCTTTTGTGTTTACCTGTATTAACCCACCTGCCCACTCGCCGGGCAATTCAGGAATAAAGGACTTATTGATAATGATATTATCAACCAGAGAGGATGGAATGATATCAAAACTGAATGTTTTACGGTCGGGCTCTGTACTGCTTAATAAAACGCCGTTTAACATTGCCTGATTATAGCGATCGGCCAGTCCACGGACTACCAGGTATTTACCCTGCTGTATCGACGCCCCGGGAATTCGTTTTAAAACTTCGCCCGTGTTTTTATCCGGCGATCTTCTGATAGTTTCTGCACTTACAACCTGTGCAACCACCGAAGTATTTTTTTGATAGGTAATAAGTGCTGCAGCACTTTCCTTGCGGGCCGAAGCCCTTACCATTACTACATCTTCTGTTTTGGTCACTTTTTCTAAAACTATTTCTATATGTGCCACCTGCCCTGTAGCAGCTTCCACATCAGAAATTTCTTTAGCCTGATAGCCAACAGAAGTTAATTTGATAGTATATTTTTTTCCGGCATTAAGATTAATAACAAAATAACCATCAATATTAGTAGATGTTACAGCTTTATCGCCATCTATTAATACAGAAACGCCGGATAAAGGGGCACCTGATTTTGAATCTGTAACCTTGCCTTCAACCTTACCGTTTTGAGCAGAAATGCTGATAGAAAAAGTGAAAAATGTGATTAATAGTAACGTTATTTTCATGCTTTGAATATTTACTGCAAAAGGACAACTTGCATGTTACCGCAACGTGAATTGAATGTTACTGTAATGTTACCTGTGTATTACCGGAATGTTAAGGAAAGCCTGAATTGTAATATGCAGTTGAATATATTAGCCATTGCCATGGTAACTATGCCTATGGACATTTGCTAATATATCAGGGAGAGATATGATTAAGATATTTGAAATTATGTCTTTTTGAAGAGTCTTAAAATAATTATACTAAGCCCAAAGAAAAAATCATAATTAGTTAATATGAAAATCTGTACATAGCTATTTTCAAAAAAGACATAAACATTTGTTAATGTTATTTTGCACTATGGTGGGTGTTTTACCACACCTTTGCAAAAAAAAATTAAAAAATGAAACCAAAAATTTTACTAACAACTTTTCTTCTGCTGTGTTTTGGCTTTGCTTTTTCGCAGGAAACCACGTCAGAAATACAGGGTACTGTAACAGCAGGAAACAATGGAATTGGCAATGCAACAATTGTTGCTGTTCACGTTCCCACGGGGTCCAAATACACAACCACAAGCCGTGCAGATGGCAGGTATAACCTACCCAACTTACGGGTGGGTGGTCCGTACCAGGTTATGGTAACCTTTGTAGGTTATAAAGTAGAAAAACAGGACAATATTACTTTATTCCTTGGCCAGGCTTACCAGGCAAATTTCAGTCTAAGTGCTACATCTTCTACCTTAAAGGAAGTGGAAGTATCTGTTAAAAAACAGGATAAGGTTTTCAGCAATAACCGCACAGGTAGTCAGGAAGTTATTAACCGCACACAAATTGAAAGACTGCCAACCATCAACCGTTCGTTGCAGGATTTTACCAGGCTGGAACCCACGGCAAACGGGTTAAGCTTTGGTGGCCGCAGCAACCAGTATAATAACGTTACCGTTGACGGTGCCAATTTTAATAACTCATTTGGCCTTTCCGGAACACTGGGTGGCCAAACAGGTTCACAACCCATCAGCCTGGATGCCATTGAGCAGATACAGGTTAACGTATCTCCCTACGATGTACGCCAGGGTGGATTTACAGGGGCAGGTATTAATACCGTAACCCGCAGTGGAACCAACCAGTTTAAAGGAACCATTTATACCTATTTTAAAAATGAAGATGACCAGGGTTACAAAGTTGGTAACACTAAACTGACAAAGACAAACATTAAATTTAATTTAAGGGGCTTTGCAGTTGGCGGCCCAATCATCAAAAATAAATTGTTCTTTTTTGTAAGTGGAGAGCAGGTACGCCAGGAATTACCTGCCACCAGTTTTATCGCTTCTGATGCCAGCCATCCGGCTACACCGGGAAGCGTATCTGTAGCCAATGCCGACACACTTGCAAAACTGGCTTCTTTTTTACAGACAAATTTTGGATACAATGCAGGTCCCTTCCAGGGATATAACCAAAAAACACAAAGCGATAAAATAACCGCTAAGATTGACTGGAATATCAATCAAAAAAATACACTTACCCTTAAATACAATTATCTTAAATCAAGTGCCGACCAGTTTGCAAGCACCAGCCGCAACGGCTTTTCGGGTTTTGTTACCGGTGGCCAGCCAGGCAATACTTCTATGCCTTTTCAGGGAAGTGGTTATGTTATCAATAACAATTTCAATATTTTTATTGCCGAGCTAAATACCAGGTTCAATAATAAATTGGTGAATAAATTCCAGGTGGGTTACACGGCACTTCGTGATTTCCGCTCAACACAGGGAAATTCTGATTTGCCTTTGGTAGATATTTTACTGAACGGAAATATTTATACAACTTTTGGTTATGAACCCTTTACTTATAACAACAAACTGAACACAAATACTTTCCAGTTTTCCGACATTCTTACTTATTACAAAGGAAAGCATGAGATTACTACAGGTACACAAAACTATTTTAGAAAATACCTGAACGGTTTTGCACCGGCTTACCAGGGTCTTTACCAGTTTGCAAGTCTTACTGATTTTTATAACAGCGTTGCCAATAAAACAACATCTGCCGCACGTTATGCAGTGCAGTATTCTGCTTTGCCTGATGGTTCTTTCCCGTATGCAAAAGCTGGCTCTACCGACCTTAGTTTTTTTGCACAGGATAAGTGGACTGTAAAAAATAATTTCACCCTTACCGTTGGTTTAAGGGTTGATAACTCAATCTACACAGGAACGTTTGACCAGAATCCGAATTTTGCCGCTTTAACTTTTGTAAACGGAGATCATTATGACGTAGGCAAAAAACCAAAAAATGCTTTACTGGTTTCGCCAAGGCTTGGTTTTAACTGGGATGTGTTTCGTGATAAAACCTTGCAGGTTAGAGGCGGCAGCGGCATTTTTTCGGGCCCGCCACCTTTTGTATGGATAAGCAATCAGGCAAGTAACAATGGTGTTCAGTTTGGTTCGGTTATTAAAACTTCAGGTGTGCCATTCAGTACCAATCCAGATGCATACAGACCTACAGCAGGTGCAGCAAATACTTCATACAGCGTTGCGCTTGTCGATAATAATTTCAAATATCCATCGGTATTAAAAACCAGTATCGCCATTGATAAAAAGTTTAAGCACGATTGGGTATTAACGCTTGAAGGAACTCATACCTCAGACATCAATGCGGTGTATTATGCAAACGTAAACCTGAACGAAACCAATGCATTTGCACTGGGTGGTGCCGATAACAGGTTGCGTTATTTAACCACTACCGCAAATTCAAATAAATATTATTTTGGCAGCACGGTTGCCAATCCTAACCTGGGCAATGCCATCCTTATGAAAAACAGCGGCAAAGGTTATTCAACCACACTTACCTTTCGGGTTCAAAAAACAATTAAAAACCTTTACCTGAGTGCTGCTTACACAAGGTCAGTATCTAAAAACACCGCAGAAGGTGGAAGTACAGCGGGCAGTTTGTGGAGCGGCAGGGCAGTGCAGGGAACCGATCCTAATGCACCTAATCTTTCGTACGCATCCTGGTATCAGCCCCACCGCGTTGTTGCATTCGCATCTTATAAATTCAGCTATGCCAAATATTTTGCAACCAGTTTCGGTTTGTTTTTTGAAGCTGCGCCAAATGGTGTAACGTCTTACATTTACAATGGCGATTTAAATGGTGATGGCAATAACAACGACCTGATTTATATTCCAAACGCAATGAGCGAAATTAACCTGGTTAAATCCGGCTCTGGCGGATTGGGTACCGGCGCAAGTACCGATGTAAGAACGGCTGCACAACAATGGGCTCAATTAAATGCATTTATCAACCAGGACAATTACATGTCAAATCACCGTGGACAAATAGCAGCAGCTAATTCAGTGATATTGCCTTACTATAAAAAATTAGACTTTAATTTAACGCAGGATATCTCAATAAAAACCGGTGCACAACGTAATACGCTCCGTTTATCTGTGGATATTCTTAATGTGGGCAATATGATTAGTAAATATTGGGGCGTTGTAAAATCTCCAACGGTTACCAATTTTCTTAGGTATGAAGGTTTAGGTGCCGATGGCAAGACACCAAGCTTTTCTTTTACACAGCAGGATGCAGCTAACCAGACACCTTATGTAAACAGCACTTCCAACAGCACAGGTATTGCCTCTCGCTGGCAAATGCAGTTTGGCATCAGGTATCTGTTTAACTGATGATAACTGAAGTAAATATTTTCTGAAGACAAGAATTAAAAATAAAAATCCCGGTTTCTGAAGCCGGGATTTTTAATTTTAACTATATCCCGGGCCTGATCGAAAAAATTAAACAAAATTTTTATTTTTTTTAACTTTTTCCTCGCAACAGTTTTTCACTGCCTACTGCATAATTTATTACTCCTTTGCATGAACTCCCGATGAGTAATGCTACTCAACTATTATGCTGCCAGTCTGTAAATTCCGGTAATATGCCGGCTAAAAATACCAGTTATTCCCAATCGTAAAAAGATGCCCGTATGTTTATATTTAAAAGGCATACTTTAAAAATAAGCAACGGCAGCATTACACTGCAAGAGTGTTTGTGCATCGGGCCTGCCTGCCTGTAGGCAGGTTTTCGCAGAAAGTTTATTTTAACAAGAAAGTACGTTGCCAAAACCCCGCTGGGACCGGAAGGCGGAGATAAGCAGTTGGCGAATACCTACGGCCGAAAGGAAATCCCTAGAAAAGAATGAATGGGTTTTTGCACAAAAAAAATGCGAAAAACCACTCGTTGTGCATAAAAAAAATGGCATAGTATTTTTAATAGAAATAGTTTTGCTTTTGAAAAGCAAAAGACATGACTAAAGCTTATCTGGATTGGAATGTAATGGCACAAATGAAAAATGGGGACCATAAGAAATTAGGAGAAATCTTAGCTGATAAAGAGCGGTTTCTTACCCGATATTTACTACTACTTTAAGTAAGCTTAATTTTTACCCTTAAAAACTGCTGCAATACAGTTTCCGGTACATTCCCTGTATGTTTTTCTATTTAGCAAAATAATCTTACTTCAATGTTATCTAATTATTATTATTTTCAGGTGTGATAATGGCAGAACCAATAATTATACATTTGCTTCAAAATTAGCTGATATGGCAGGTATAAATACAATACTTAAAATCTTCTTACCCAAGGATAGGATATTTTATCAATTATTTGAGAGCGTTTCGGAAGTGCTGGTTAAAATGGGCGATAAGCTGAAAGATGTGGTAAACGAACCCGACTTTGATAAGCGTGGCCAACTGATACAGGAAATTGAAGATATGGAGCATGTAAATGACGATTTTACCCATACCATTTTTACGGAGCTGGGCAAAAACTTTATAACACCATTCGACAGGGAGGATATACATTACCTGGCATCATCGCTGGATGATATTGCCGATTATATTTATGCTTCAGCTAAAAAAATAAATTTCTACCGCGTTAACCCTAACGATATGGGCTTTACCAAAATGGCCGACCTGATCGCTTTGGGTTGCCGCCAGGTTGAAATTGCCGTAAAGGAATTGCGTAACATGAAGAACATGCGTTTAATTACCGATGCATTGGTTTCCATCAACAGCATAGAGAACCAGGCTGATGACATTTTTGATATGAGTATTGAGCGCCTGTTTGCAACAGAGCCTGATGCTAAGGAAGTGATTAAGAAAAGAGAAATTTACCAGGTTATGGAAATTGTAACCGATAAATGTGAAGATGCTGCCAATGTAATTGAATCTATCATTGTTAAGTACGCTTAAAACAATTGGCTAATTAGCTGATGTGCTAATATGCTAATGTGTAAGCAGGAACTCTGAATTTTAAAAAATCAGCACATTAGCAAATCAGCACTTTAGCACATTATTACAACTATGACTTTTCTGATCATAATTATTGCTTTAGCACTCATCTTTGATTATATCAATGGCTTTCATGATGCGGCAAATTCAATCGCCACCGTAGTTTCAACCAAAGTGTTAACACCAACGCAGGCAGTGCTTTGGGCAGCCATGTTTAATTTTGTTGCCTTCTTTATTTTTAAAGACCATGGCGTTGCCAATACCATTGCAAAAACGGTAAAGACCGAAGTGGTACATGGAAATGTTATGCTGGTGGTTATATTTTCCGGTTTGCTGGCAGCCATTTTCTGGAACCTGCTAACCTGGTGGTTTGGTATTCCTTCTTCTTCATCTCATGCATTGATCGGTGCTTTTTCGGGAGCGGCTATTGCTTATGGTGGTTTTAGTACTGTAAACCCCGACCCCGTTATTAAAACGGTTGCTTTTATTTTCCTGGCCCCTGTCATTGGTATGATCATCGCTTTCATCATTTCACTCTGGTTCATTCATTCTTTCAAAAAAGGCTGGATGCCTAAAATAATTGCGTTTACCATTTTTGCAGGTGTGGCCATATTTCTTTACTACAATATAGAAACAGATCCGGCTAAGTTAAAATCACATTTTGAGTCCTATCCATTAAAAGTGATCTTTTACAGTAAAAATTTCAAGTGGATTTTACTGTCTTCCATTTTACTCATTATGGCATCTTTCACCTTGTTTTTAAACAGGTTGAATGCACTGCGGGCTAATACCTGGTTTAAAAGATTGCAATTGGTTTCATCTGCTGCATTCAGTATTGGCCATGGCGGTAATGATGCTCAAAAAGTAATGGGTATTATTATGGCCGCATTAATTGCTTATAATCCTGCTGTGTATACCCTCGATCATATGGAATGGTGGATCCCGTTGGCATGTTATTCTGCCATTGCATTGGGTACCATGAGCGGTGGTTGGAAAATAGTAAAGACAATGGGAACCAAGATCACAAAAGTTACACCCTTTGAAGGTGTGGCGGCAGAAACAGCCGGTGCCATTACTTTATTTGTAACAGAGGCTTTAAAAATACCCGTAAGTACCACACATACCATAACGGGTTCCATAATTGGTGTTGGAGCCACCAAACGTTTATCGGCTGTCAGGTGGGGCGTTACAGTAAATTTATTGTGGGCGTGGGTTCTAACCATTCCTATAAGCGGGTTATTGGCAGCACTTTTCTATTTTATTATCAGCAAATTCTTCTGATTTAGTTATAAAATCACATTTGAAAGATCACTCGTATTAATGAGTGATTTTTTTGTTTTCTTTGTGTATGCAAAAAATTCTGGTTACCGGTGGCTGCGGTTATATTGGCGCACATACCATCGTGGATTTGATAGAGAATGGCTTTGATGTTATTTCGGCAGATAACAATTCCAGGAGCAACGAAAACATCCTGGATGCGGTAAAAGAAATAACCGGTAAAGCCGTAAAGAATTACAAGGTTGATCTTTGTATCTATGATGATACATGCGCCATTTTTCAGGAGAATCCCGACATTGCCGGCACTATACATTTTGCAGCATATAAAGCCGTAGGCGAGTCGGTAGAAAAACCCTTACTATACTTTGAAAATAATTTAAACTCACTCATTAATATCTTAAAATGTGCCGATGAGTTTTCAGTACCAAATTTTGTATTTTCTTCTTCCTGCACGGTGTATGG
>JBBQLS010000028.1:0-25217 GCA_038328115.1 Chitinophagales bacterium | reverse complement strand
TGTGCTTACGTTATTGAACGTAGCTATAGCTGCACCAGGTAAGTTAGTACCTGAATTGGCATAGAAGAAAACATTTACAGAAGTAGGAGCACCGTTTCCAATACCATTGGCTGTCATTTTTGTAATGTTCCAGGTTGCACCAGCAGGTACGGTAAAATCATCAGCAGACTGACTGTTAAAGGCAGTATTGGCTGGCTCAAATACCTGTGAAGGTGAACCATTAACAGGGGTATTGCCCTGAGTATATAAAACACCCAGCGGAGTTGCCGTTCCTGTTACAACGGTTAATAATGTAGGATCTCCTTCACAAATAGTTGTGCCGGGATCTGCTACAATTATAATAGCAGGATTAGGATTAACGGTAATGGTGAATGTACGTGGAGTACCGGTACATATTAAGCCTGGCGTTGAAGGAGTAAGTAAAGTCATACTCCAGCCACCTGTTATTTGGCCCAAATCGCCACCAGCTGCATCAAAAGCATACAGCTTCCATACACCATTAAGATCTCCGGTAAATGTTGATAATAAAGGATTAAGTCCTTGAACAACTGTTCCAGGACCTGGTGCAGGCCAGTTACGGGTTGTACTGTTATTGGTTGCTTTATAAGTACCATTGGCATTGGTTGGTCCTGCCACGTTCAAACCTGTTGCTGCTGCATCGCTGAAAGTATAGTTTTTGTTTAAAATACCAAAACCTCCGTTTTCTGTACCACTAATAGCCGACATCAGGATTACATTGGTGGTACCATTGGGTGCCTGCACTAAAACACTGATATCAGCTTCCCAGGTATGGGTAATTCCTGTAAGTGTTACTGACTGAACGGTAACACCTGTAGTTGGTACTCCAGACACAGTAATATTTGATGGATAAGGTGATGCAGGGCCACTTGTTCCTGTACCTGGTACCAATATGGTAGCTGGGTTGGTAAAACTAACCGGGCCTCCAGGGTTAAATGAACCTGAAGCTGTCTGCGGAGTTACAGTTATTGTTCCAACAATTGCAGCATTGGTTGTATTGGTTGCAATAAATGAAGGAATATTACCTGTACCACTGGCTCCCAGGCCAATGGCTGTATTATTGTTTGTCCATTTAAAAGTAACTCCTGCAGGTGTGCCAGTAAAGTTTACTGCTGCTGTAGGAGAACCGGCACATACTGCCTGATTAGCTATAGCATTTACTGTAGGTGTTGGATTAACTGTAATGGTAAATGCAGTTGTAGGACCAGTGCAAACAGAAGCTACGTTGTAATTTAAAACAACCTGGCCATTACCTGACTGTATGTTGGTAGTAACAGCACCGGCAGTTACGCCGCCTGTGTATGATGTACCACCTGAACCACCACCGCCAGCTCCTTTATCGTTACCAAAGCAAGCTACAGTTCCTGCAGAACCGCCACCGCCACCAGCACCGCCGAGGAAGCCACCGCCGCCGCCGCCGCCGCCGGGTACGCTTGCAAAGCTAAAGCAGCAGCAAGCTTCGCCTGCACCGCCATTTCCGCCGGCAGGGCCTGCATTAGCCAAACCAGCACCGCCTATGAAACCAGCGCAGCCAATTCCACCAAGGCCGGGAACTACTCCTATTGCTCCAAATCCGCCACCACCACTTGGTGAAGTAGCTCCGTCAACACCGTTTCCATCTCCATTACCGCCTGTTCCACCAGTAACTGTATTTGGCTCACAACCTGCTCTTCCGCCGCCGCCGCCGCCGCCAGCTACCAGAATACGGTCTGCTGATGATGCTCCGGGGAATCTTACATCACTGGCTCCACCGCCGCCACCGGCATTGGTTGAACCGCCTGTTCCGCCACCATTAAATCCGGCTGTAGGAACACCACCTGTGCCACCTACAAATATAGTCAGTACCTGTCCGGGTGTTACCGCCAGGGTTCCTGTTGCTCTTGATCCTTTTCCACCAGCACCGCCTGTTGCTGCGTTGCCACCGGTTGCGCCGGCTCCCCCCTGAGCACCTGATGTGGTGATATTAATTGAACTTACACCTGCAGGCACTGTAAAGGTTTGTGCACCGCCTGTGAAGTTAAAGGTTGTTGTTGTTGGGGTGATAACATTTAAAGTAGGTGTTACCGTAATGGTTCCAACAATTGGAGCCGCTGTGGCATTGGTAGCAGTAAATGCCGGTAAGTTACCGGTACCACTGGCTCCAAGGCCTATAGCTGTATTACTGTTAGTCCAGTTAAATATTGTACCTGCTGTAGGACTGCTGAATGTTACAGCCGCATGAGTTGATCCTGCGCATGATGTATCGCTTGGTACAGGATTCACACTTGTACAACCAACAGGAGCATTATAAGTAACTGTATTATCAGTACTGGTTGAAGCAGTATTACCTGCTACATTTATTGTTCCCGTAGCAACGTTAGCAGGTATTGTTGCAATAACAGTTCCGCTTCCGGTCATTCCCGATACCGCAATATTATAAGTAGTAGGGCCACCTGTTACAACTTTTGTAGTTGCACCCGCCGAACCTGATAAAGTTACACCAGTAGCTGTAAAGCCGGTCACCGGCTCACTGAATACTGCTGTAAAGTTAATGGGTGAGGTTCCAGTTGGATCAGGCTGGGCTGCAGCCTGGTTAATAGTTACAGTTGGGCCTGCTGCAGATGCGCAAACAGCAGCTGATATGTCTATCGTACAATTTGCAGGTGATGTACCAATGTCATTAACTAAAAAATAATAGGTTGTACCTGCAGTGCCATTGAAAGAAAATACTATCGGTGTACCTACTGTTGCACTTGATCCTGCATCTGTGACCCAGTTTGTACACAGGCTGTTTAAATTTGGTGATGCATTGTAAACAGTTACAAAAGTAAAGTTGGCATTCGTGGCGTTAAAAGTAACAGTAACGCACTGAGCCACAGGACAAACCCATTGATATATCTTATAATGGAATGTCCCTGCTGATGTGGGGGCAGTACAGGTTCCCGGAGCTGCACAGGTTTTTACAACACCGTCCCGAAAAGGTCTTGTATTATTTGGAATTACGGGATCACCTGCCACAATGCTTGCAACAAACGTGGTACAAGCTGCAGCAACAAAATTATAAGTCACTGTATTATCGGTACTGGTAGATGCATTGTTTGTTTGTGCCGAAGCATTTTGACAAACACCTGCAGGAACAGTTGCAATAACAGTTCCGCTTGATGACATGCCAGACACAGCTACATTATAAGTACTTGGGCCACCCGTAACAACTTTAGTAAGCGGGCCTCCTGCAGTACCAGATAACGTTACACCAGTCGCAGTGAAACCTGTAACATTCTGATCAAACACAACCGTAAAATTGATTGGTGATACTGAAGTAGGATCGGGCTGAGCCGCTGCCTGGTTAATGGTTACACTAGGAGCTGTTGCCGCACCTGTAATACTAAAATTGACATCAGACATATCATAGAAGATATTTCCAACGGCTTCAACTTTAATACGTGCAGTTGTGCTTGGTGTACTTGGTATGGTTACTGTTTCAGTTCCATCGTTTGGAGTACTTGCCAATAAAACAGTAGGGAAAGTAACGCCACCATCGGTAGATAAAGATATCTTAACGTTGGCGCAACTTACCGGAGCTGCTGTAGTATTATTAACACTCCAGGTAACAGTTTGTGATGAACCCCCTGCCCATGAAACGTTTGTATTAGGTACTGTAACCTGAAAAGGCCCGGATGTACCATCTACAGTAATTGTTGATGAGCCAACCTGTGTTTGACCAATAGTAGAACCGGCAACATATGGATGGTTATCCCTTACAGTTAACTTGAAATTTAAAGTTCTTGAAACATTACTTAATGCTTCAATGTTACAAACAGCATCACCACCGGGTAATACCGGGGTAATTTGTAACCCGGCCTGAACCGTTGATAACTTAGGGAATAACCTGGTACCCGAAGCAGTTGCCGGGAATGATAAAAAGTTAGGACCCGTTGGTTTGTTAGCACGGGCAGGGCTGTTTGCACCGATTTGCCCTCCATGATAATCGTCCTGCTCCCAGCAATACGTTAGTGGATCATTCTCCGCATCAGTGGCAGAGCCAGTGAGCACAAATGGAGTTTGCATGGGAATAGTATAGTTACTGAGTGCCGCAAGCACAGGCGCATGATTAGCCGTCATTACAACAGTAACCGGGCAGCTTTTAGTTGCCAGATTAGCCTGTATCTGCGCTATTGAAGTTTCATGATAAATATCAATGGAATGTGGAGCAGGATCGTAAGAAGTAATACCTGCATAACCCATAATAGTTATCCCGGCACCTACTTCTTTTTGAGCCGCAGCATTATTCTCGTTGCTATGAGTGAAAGTATGATTTCCACCCAACTGATGACCAACTTCATGAACAACATAGTCAATATCAAAATTATCACCCATTGGAATATTATCAGCGGGAGAAGTGATACCACTTCCTTTTTGACCAGCTACGCAAACACAGCCAATACAGCCAGCATTTCCGCCGCCGCCTGAAGCACCAAACATGTGACCGATGTCGTAGTTAGCATCTCCCACAACTGTATTTAACAGGTTCTGCAATTGTGCATTCCAGTTTGCTAAAGTTGTGTAAGGATCTGTCGCCGGATCAAAAAAGATAATCTGATCTTCAAAAGAATTTGCAATCAGGTTAAGGTGTAATGCAAGGTCTTTTTCATACACGCCATTACAACGGGAAAGCGTTGCATTAATAGCGGCATAAACAAGCCCTATCTGCGCAATACTCGTTGCACCAAAATAGTTTGAATACTCAGCATTAACAGACTGAGCTAAACGCATAGTCTTTAACTCCCCTGTATTACTGTTTGTATAACCAGAAGTGGCAACCTTAGCGTTTAAACTATTCGCCATATTATCTTCTGGAGTAGAACAGATCCATTTTAATTTGGTTTTATCTCTTTGAGATTCGAACACGGCGTAAACCGAGTGATCTTTAGAGTAAGCCTCAATAAATTCATTCGCCTTTCCGGCTCTGAAAATCATTGTTTGTATTCCCTGAGGGGAAATACTCAATTTTAAAGTAGCATACCTGTCGGTGATGCCCCTGCCGGAGTAGGCCCTGATTTCAGGGTACTTAGCCTGCAGGCTTGGGTCAAAATTCGAGGCCTCATTCACTTCGAATTCTTCGAAGCCGCCGGCAGCATTGGGTAATGAAATTACCGTTGTTTGCTTTCTGGCCTGACTGCCTACAATCGAGAATAATTCCTGCCGTAAAGGTTCAATGTTCAAATTGAATAACTTGAATTCTTTAGGGAAAGAAAGTCTTGCTACACCTTTGTCTGTAGTGATACTACTTCGGATTGCACTGTTTGCAGACCAGAATCTGTCTGTTTGTGAAAATCCCAAAGTAACAATCAATACAAAGAAAAGCGTTAGTAGTAAAGCTTTTTTCATAAATCTATAATTTTGTTAAATGAAATATAAAAGTATCACAAACTATCTGTATTTCCAAAGTAAAAGGACTATAAAAATTATGGAGGGTATCAGATATGAAATTAAAGCCAGATAATCGTTCATATAAAATAGTAACTTTATAAAATGTATTAGTATGAAATACAAAAAAATAAAAGCATAAAATTTAAGATGCCCGGTAAAAATCGGGCATCTTAAATAAATTATATAAACAGGCAGATTATTAAAACTTAGGACAAGGAATTCCCTGGTAATCTGGCGGTCTTTTAATGAAAATAATAGAGAATTCGGAACCTCCACGAGAGGCTGTAGCCGCCTTTAAATTGGAGATATTGATGTCGTAACTGGCACCAATACGTAACCCGCCAAACTCAAGCCCGATGTAAGGGATAATTGCATCATTCAAACGTATCCAGCTTCCAATGTAAATGGCACTTGGTTTTTCTGCATCCTGGCTTAAATTAGCCGCAAGAGCCGCACCCAGTGTAGTTTCGCTGGCTTTGTTCTGTACTTGGTAAATAGCAGAAGCATGAACCGTCAGCAAATCTGAAAGTGGAAATGACCCACCGGCGTGAGCTGATATACGGCCGCTTAAATACCAGTTTTTATCCTGGAAACCAACCTTGGGCCGGTTAATATGATACATGCTGGCACCCAGATAAAAATTATTTTGCCCGTTAGTAGAACCAGAATACAGCAAACCTGCATTAATATCAAAATAGCTTTGTGCGTTTCCCTGTATTATTTCGGATGTAGGACCTGTAAAACCATTTTGGGTCAGCATATCAGAAAAAGTAAGTTTATCTCTGGCCAGAGCCAGGCTGCTGTAAGTTCCCTGAAAACCAGCCCCAATAGTACTATAGCCATTTTCATCCAGCGCTTTGTGGTACGACATGGATACTGAACCGTAATTTAATTTAAGAAGTCCGTTGGCGCTGGCGTCTGTTAAGCCCGAAAAACCTAAGCCAAAAACATCTTTTTCCGGAATCCTGCTTTTTAAAATAGGAAGATCAAAAGAACCACTGGTAGTTACATAAGCCTTGGGTATGGATGGCCATTGATCGCGGTGATTGGCTGCCAAACGCCAAGTGCCGCTGAATTTGCCGGTAAAAGCAGGGTTCAGCGTTAAGGGCGAAGCAAAAAATTGCGAAAAGTGCGGATCCTGAGCTTTTAGAATCTGGCTGGCTAACAGGGCACAAATACAAACTAATAATTTTCTCATTTTCATTAACTGTTCAGAACCTTAAAGATAGGGATTTGCGCCAAAAAGCTGCGTAGAATTATTTCGGGTTTTGAGTTTTTTGTTTTGGGTTTGCCTTCAAAGCTAGTGTTCATAAATATAATTGAGGTTCATTTTTTAAAAATCTGCCCAACTAAAAACCCCAAACCCTAAACTGTTTTATCCCTGCATTTTTGCTCCAAAAGCCAGGTCGCCGGCATCGCCCAAACCCGGTACAATGTAACCTTTTGCGGTAATTTCGTCATCAATATCGCCGCACCAGATGGTTGCTTTGGGGTATGCACGGCTTACATATTCAATACCAACTGTGCAGGCAATAGCACAAACAATATGCAATTCTTTTATAGTCCCTTCTTCCTTTAAAAATTCAATTGATTTTACCAGCGACGAACCGGTGGCAATCATGGGGTCGCTGATGATTACTAGGCGGTCTTCAACTTCCGGGCAGCTCATATACTCCATGTGAATATCAAAACTGCCATCCGGATTGTGTTTGCGGTAAGCACTGATGAAGGCATTATCAGCTTTATCAAAATAGTTAAGTAAACCGGTATGCATGCCCAGGCCGGCCCGTAAAATAGTTGCTAAAACAGGCTGTTCAGCAAGCACCTTACTGTTGCTTATACCAAGCGGAGTAGTAATTTCTTTTTCCTCCCAGGGCATTTTTTTGCTTATTTCGTAGCCAATCACTTCGGCAATACGCTCCAGGTTTCGGCGAAAGCGCATACGGTCCTGCTGCACATCAATATCCCTTAATTCACTCACCCAATTGCTAACCAAAGAATGTTGTTCACTTAAATTTATAACCATGAGAGTTTTGAGTTTGGTGTTTTGAGTTTATTGTTACCGGCTTAAGTTCTTTTATTTAGCTTTATTGGCGTCATGCACTTGCCGATGTTAAATCGGCATCCCGAATTTATTCGGGACTTGTACATTATTTCTTTGCTGAACTTTAAACTAAGTGATAGCAAACAAAACTAAAATAAAAAAATGCTTTATCTGTACTTTTTTTCTGATTAAGCATAATTGCATTTTTAGTGCTTCCGTGCCTGTGGCAAAAAACATGGTCAGACGGGAGGTCAGACCATGTGCCGAAAATCTTTTAACATTCTGTTTCACAAAAATGTATTTTTATTGTATTCAAATTAGTAACAAATGAAAAAGATAATACCCGCTTTAATTGTAGTAAGTTTAGTTTTTGCAGCCTGTGGCGATGATAAAAAAGCAGGTGCTGAAAAAGAAAAAGACAAATACGAACAAACCAAAGAAACACTGGAGCAGACTGAAAAGAAAAACCCAAAACGTTTTTTAACTGTGGAAGGCAGCGACCGGAAAAACCTGATAGGCCAGCGTGTAATAAAAGGAACTATCAACAACAAAGCATCTGTTGCCAGTTATAAAGATGTTGATGTTGAACTTTCTTTTTACAGCGAAACTGGTACCCTGCTTGAAAAAGATCATGAAGTGATTTATGAAACCATTACAGCAGGTAACAGCACAAACTTTAAAACAAAATATTTTGCACCAAAAGGTACGGATAGTGTTGTTATGAAAATTGCTGGGGCTAAAACTGAATAATTTTTCTATTACACCAATTTAAATTCATCCCCGTCAAACAAACCTAAATCACTCAGTTTTAAATGTGGTATTACCAACAATGCCATAAAAGACAATGTCATAAATGGTGCTGATAAAGAGGAACTCATTTCTTCCTTAACCATTTTATCAATAGCGGTGTAAGCTGCTGCAACTTTGTAGCCATCGGCATTACTCATTAAACCTGCTACCGGCAAGCCAAGTACCATTTCTTTTTCATTGCTTACTGCACTAATACCACCTCTTTCATTAATAACCAGATTGACTGCTTTCATTAAACTTTCGTCATCAACACCTGTTGCTACAATATTATGGCTATCGTGTGCAACGGATGATGCAATGGCTCCATTTTTTATTCCAAAATTTTTAATAAAGCCTTTTGCAACGGGTGCATTTTTATAACGGTTAACAACCACAATCTTTAAAAAGTCATTTGTTACATCGCTTTCATAAAACCCATTTTTTACAATTGGAGTGCAACTGATTTTATTGGTTATCAGTTGTCCATCTAAAGCTTCCATAGCATAAACTGGTTCTCCAAAATCTGAAACCGAAAATTTAAAATCTTCAATACTTTTTTCATCACAATCAAAATTATTAAGTAACCCCGATGAATGACTAATGACCAATGACTTTCCGTCATCAGCAACCAGTTCGCCATCAATATAAGTTTGTAAAACGTTAAAATTAACCAGGTCTTCCACCACAATAAAATCAGCCGCATCGCCTTCTTTTAATAATCCAATGTTCATTTTATAATGCTCAACAGGGTTTATACAAGCTGCCTGCAAAACCTTAAAAATATCAATGCCTTTAGCAACGGCCCGTTGGCAAAGTTGATTGATGTGCCCGGCAGCCAAACTATCGGGGTGTTTATCATCGCTGCAAAACATCATCATGGCATAATGTTCATGCATCAAATCAATCAATGCTTCAAAATTTTTGGCAGCACTTCCTTCACGTATTAAAATCTTCATGCCATATTTTAATTTACCCAACGCTTCTTCAGCAGTAAAACATTCATGATCGGTAGAAATTACTACGCTATGATGTCCCCCTCCTTTGGAGGGGTTAGGGGAGGCTTCAATATATTTCCTTGCATCATCGCCTCTTAATCCTGGTGCATGGCCATCAACCGGTTTGTTATATTTTTTTGCAGACGTAATTTTTTTATACACTTCTTCATCGCCAAACAGCACGCCAGGAAAATTCATCATTTCACTTAAATAAAAAATGTCTTCGTTCTGCAGCAAAGCATCCACATCATCCGAATTCAGCGCAGCCCCAGCCGTTTCAAAAATAGTTGCCGGCACACAGCTTGGTGCACCAAAATGAAATTTAAACGGTACTGTCTTTCCATTGGCAATCATAAACTCAACGCCTTCCATTCCACATACATTTGCAATTTCATGCGGGTCGCTGATGGTACCAATGGTGCCATGCACAACGGCCAGTTTTGCAAATTCCGATGGTACCAGCATGGAGCTTTCTATATGAACATGGCTATCTACAAAGCCGGGAAGGATAAAGTTTGGAGTTTGTGGCTTGTGGCTTGTGGTTGGGATTTTTTTTTGGATTGAAGTGATCTTTCCTGCATCCACAGAAACCTCACCATAAAAAATTTTTTTGCCTGATATATCTACAATATTTCCCTGTATTTTAAATGTACTCATTTTTACTAACTGTGTTTTATTTTGAACGGCTTAAACTACAAGATAAGCGGAAAAATTAAGATAGAATTGCGGCAAATATTTTATCTATATTTACAACCTAAAAAAAATATAAAAAATGAAAAATTTAATCATCTTCGGATTATTTATTCTTGTACTGGTATGTGCCCAGTTTGTACAGGCACAAACAGTTGATGAAGTCATCAACAAACATGTTGCTGCTTTAGGTGGCAAAGAGAAGTTAAGTAAAATTCAAAACGTAGTAATGGAAGGCAGCCTTAACATTCAGGGAACTGAAATTGCTTTAACCATAACACAGGTAAATAATAAATTAAACCGGCAGGATATTACAGCTATGGGCATGCACGGTTTTGACATGATGACCGACAAAGATGGGTGGCAGTACATGCCTTTTCAGGGTATGCAAAAGCCAGAACCAAAAACTGAAGATGAAGTAAAGAAAAGCCAGAGCGACCTGGATATTGCCGGGCCGCTCGTTGATTATGCGGCAAAAGGACACAAGGTTGAATTACTGGAAAAAGAAGACGTTGAAGGAACAGAGTGTTATAAAATAAAAGTTACACTTGCCGGCGGAAAAGAAGTTGCATACTTTATTGACCCTGCTTCAAGCCTGATTATCAGAACAAAAGAAACCAGAAAAATGAACGGCAAGGAGACTGAAATGACAACAGATCTTTCTGATTATAAAGATGTGGAAGGTGTTAAAATGCCATTCAGCATTACACAGCAATTTGGTACCGTTTTAATTTCAAGCATTAAAGTAAACCAGACAATACCTGAATCGGTTTTTAAACACGATATGTAAAAATATTTTTTAACAACAGCCCGGTTTTTTCAAACCGGGCTATTTTTTTTGAGACAATAAATATCGCAACTTTAGTTGTAATTTACTCGTCACTTTCTACTTAATTAAATCATTATTTTTTATGAAATCAGCATTTATTTTTTTAGCCGGTTTATTTTTCGCAGTATCTGCAAACGCCCAAATAACTTCAGCAACTTTTGGAATGATGGAAGCCCGCCAGATAGGCCCTGCAACCATGGGTGGCCGCTTAACCGCTATTGAAGGGGTTAACAATGAACCACGGATTATTTATGTGGGCTCGGCAGGAGGCGGCGTTTGGAAAACAACCAATGCCGGGGTAAGTTTTAAATCAATTTTTGATAAATACTGCCAGAGTATTGGTGCATTGGCGGTTGACCAGAAAAATCCGAAAGTGATTTTTGTAGGCACCGGCGAAAGTAATATGCGAAACACGGTTTCTGTTGGTGATGGATTATACCGCTCGGCAGATGAAGGAGAAAACTGGACAAAAATAAACGGATTCGACAGTACAGAACATATCAGCCGCATCATTATTGATCCGCAAAATTCAAATAATATTTATGTTGCTGTACCCGGCCCTTTGTGGAGTGATAGTAAGCACCGCGGTTTATACAAATCAACCGATGGTGGAAAAACTTTTGAAAAAATTCTTTTCATCAATGAGCAAACCGGAGTGGCAGATATTGCAGTAAACACAGTTAATCCTTCCATTGTTTATGCAACCACCTGGGAGTTCAGGCGCAAACCATATTCTTTTAACAGCGGCGGCAAAGGAAGCGGAATTTATAAAAGTATTGATGGCGGTAAAACCTGGAAGGAATTGAATAACGGACTTCCGGCAAAACCAATTGGCAGAAGTGCGATTACTTTAGCACCAAGTGCACCTGATAATTTAATTGCAATTATTGAAGCAGAAAAAACGGGCCTGTATATTTCTGCCGATGGCGGCGAAACCTGGAAACAGCAAAGCTCTACGGTGAATGTGGTATCAAGGCCTTTTTATTTTTCTTGCCTGGTAATTGACCCTAAAGATCCTAAACGGGTTTACCGCCCGGGCTTTGGTTTTAGTTATAGCGATGATGGCGGATATTCTTTTGCGGATGGTGGAGGCAATGTGCATTCCGATCATCATGCATTGTGGATCAATCCAAATTATACCAATCAAATGTATTTGGGAACCGATGGCGGTTTGTATGTAAGCAACGACCGCGGTGCCAACTGGATGATGTTATCAGTGTTGCCGGTTTCGCAGTTTTATCATGTTACATACGACATGAAAGAGCCTTACAATGTGTATGGAGGCCTGCAGGATAATCAGAGCTGGTATGCACCCAGCCAAAGTGCCGGCGGTATTGAAAACAGCGACTGGAAAAATATTGGCGGTGGCGATGGGTTTTGGGTGCAGGTTGATGGAATGAATCCGGATATTGTTTACTCAGAATCGCAGGGTGGAGAAATTGTACACTCAGATTTGAAACAAGGCAAAGCTTTCGGCATTAAGCCACAACAGGCGTTGAATGATGAAAAGCTTCGTTTTAACTGGAATACACCAATTGTTATTGGTCAAAAAAATAAACGCAATCTTTATATATCTTCTCAATATTTATACAAATCAGTTGACGAAGGTAAAAACTGGATAAAAATTTCGCCGGATCTTACTACCAATAATAAAGAAAAACAAAAACAGGAAGAATCAGGCGGGTTGAGTACCGACAATACTTCTGCAGAAAATCATTGCACCATTTTTACCCTTGCAGAATCGCCGCTTGATGATAATTTAATTTGGGCGGGTACTGATGATGGCAATTTACAATACACAACCGATGGAGGAAAAACCTGGAACAATGTGGCGGCTAATTATGCAGCAGCAGGTATTCCGGCACAAACATGGGTAAGCAGTATTGAGCCATCGAGGTTTGATAAAAATACTGTGTATGCAAGTTTTGATAACCACATGTACGGCGATGTAAAAACGTATATCGCCAAATCAACCGATATGGGTAAAACGTGGACGATGTTTAAGAGCGAAGAATTTACCGGCTTTGCACATAAAATAAAAGAAGACCTTGTAAACAAAGACTTATTATTTGCCGGTACCGAAATGGGTTTATACGCTTCGCTTGATGGAGGTGCAAATTGGTTCCGTATGAAAAATAATATTCCCTGGAAAGCATTGGTAAGGGATATACAGATTCATCCCGTAACCAACGACCTGATTATTGCTACCCATGGCCGCGGCATTATGATAGTAGACGATATAAGTGCCATGCGCAGCATGACCAAAGAAGTTGCTGCAAAAGATGTTGTCATCTTCAATTCAAAACCAATAAATCTTACCATGGGTAAATATTATATTGGCTCGGGTAGTGGCGATGGATATATTGGTGACAACTCATCGCAACAGGCAGCCATTAAATACTATTTTAAAGACAGGGTTAACACTGGCGAAGTAAAGATTGAGATTTATGATAAGCAGGGAAAACTGGTACAAACAATACCGGGCAGCAAACGCAGGGGTATAAATATTGTTGACTGGAATATGCGGAGCACACCACCCAAAGTAGCGAGTGGCGGTACTAAGATAGATTTTGGAGGTTTTGTGGCACCGATGGTTTTGCCCGGGGAATACACCGTAAAACTAAAAGTTGGCGATAAACAATATGAGAATAAATTAACCATGCAGCGTGACCCAAACAGCGATATGAGCATTGCTGATATGGAAGATCAATACAACACAGCTATGCAGTTGTACAGTATGCATGAGCGCCTGGGTAAACTGGTTGACAGCATCAGCACAAAACAAAAAATACTGCAGGAATATCTGACGAAAATAAAAAATACCAAACTTAAGAAAACGGTTCAGGAATATTACGACAAGTTGGAAGACCTGCGCAGTAAATTACTGGCCACCAAACAAAAGTCTCAATTTGTTGATGAGAAAAAGTTACGGGAAGATATTACCGAAGTATATGCTGCTGTTTGCAATCAGGAAACGAAGCCATCGAATCTGCAAAAAGAAAGAGCTGGTGTTTTGGTGCAGCAATTGGGCGATGCTGAAAAGCTGAATGCAACCATCAATGCCCAATACGACCAGAAGGTAAAAAATGAACTGGTAAAAGAAAAAATGGATAAGATGGATACGGAGATAAAGAAAAATCCAAGGCAATAAAAAAGCGGCACCAACTATCTTATCTTTGGATTTAAATAAAAATAAATGATGAAAAAAATAACAGGATTTGGAATTTTCATTTGCTCAATGTTGGTTGCTAATTTTGTTCAGGCACAAACAGCCGCTGAAATTATCAGTAAACATATGGCAGCCATGGGAGGGCGTGAAAAAATAATGACTTTGTCAACTGCTGTGATGACAGGCACTTTTCAGGCAACCGGCGACACCTCTATAATTCCGCTGATAGTTACCAAAAAGCACATGGTGGGTTCCCGCATGGATATTGAAGCCAACAAAACCAGCAATTACCAGATTGTAACTCCTCAAAGCGGTTGGCTATTTACGCCGGTACAAGGTGATAAAGAACCCAGGCCTTTGATGGAAGATTTGTTAAAATTCCAACAGGTTCAGTTAGACCTTCACGGGCCATTTATAAACACTGCAGAAAAAGGTTATAAAATAGAAATGTCCGGCAAGGAAACAGTGAACGGAAGCGTATGTAATAATCTTAAAGTAACTGCCCCTAACGGAAACATAACTATATACTCAATTGACAGTAAGACAGATTTTATAGTCAAATCCAGCACCAAAATGTTTCAATTTGGTGCGTTGGAAGATGTAGTAATTACGTATGGCGATTATAAACAGAATGCAGATGGGTACTGGTTTGCATACTCTAATGTAGGCCTAAAGGGAGTAACCCGTTATGATAAAATAGTAACCAATGTTCCCGTTGACGCAAAGTTATTTAAGATAAATTAAAAACGATAGTGTCATTAAAAAAGTGTTCCGGCAACCCCGGAACACTTTTTTATTTGTAACTTCCAGCCCTATCACCAATTATTTTTTATGAAAAATGCAATACTGCTTATTTGTCTGACCGGTGTTTTCACAAACACATTCGCACAAAAAAATACAACGGCTGTTGTTAATGCCGATAGTATTTTATTAAGTAAAATTAAATACAGATCTGTCGGGCCTTACCGCGGTGGCCGTAGTGGCACTGTTACGGGTGACCTTACACAAAAAAATACATTCTATTTTGGCAGCACGGGCGGTGGTGTATGGAAAACAATTGACGGTGGAAGCAACTGGAAAAATATTACCGATAAATATTTTGGTGGCAGTATTGGTTGCGTAGCTGTAGCACCCAGCGACCCGACTATTTTATATGTTGGCGAAGGAGAAAGTACATTAAGAGGCAATGTGAGTGAAGGTTTCGGCATCTGGCGCACAGATGATGGCGGCCGTAGCTGGAAGAGCCTGGGGTTAAAAGATACCAGGCATATAACTCGTATAGTCATCCATCCCAAAAACCCGGATATTGTTTGGGTTGCAGCAATTGGCCATTTATTTGGACCTAATCAGGAGCGTGGAATTTTTAAAACAACCGATGGAGGAAAAACATGGAAGAAGGTTCTATATGTAAATGATAAAACCGGCTGCAGCGACCTTATTATGGAGCCGGGCAATCCTTCAGTTTTGTATGCAGGCACCTGGCGCATTCAGCGCACCCCATACAGCCTGGAAAGCGGTGGCGAAGGCGGCGGTTTGTGGAAGAGTGTTGATGGAGGTGAAACCTGGAAAAATATTTCAACAGCAAAGGGTTTACCAAAAGGGCTTTGGGGAATCGTGGGTGTAACCGTTAGTCCCTCCAACACCGATAAAATTTATGCATTGATAGAAAATGCTGCCGGCGGAATGTTTGTAAGTAATGATGGCGGCGAAAGCTGGACCTTGCAAAGCAGCGACAATAACATCAGGCAGCGTGCCTGGTATTACACAAAGGTTTTTGTTGACCCTAAAAATGAAAATGATGTGTATGTATTGAATGTGAATTTTTTAAAAAGCACCGATGGAGGAAAAACTTATAAAAATATCAGAACGCCGCATGGCGATCATCACGATCTGTGGATTGACCCTGCAGACGGAAGAAGAATGATTATTGCAGATGATGGTGGTGCACAAATAAGCTTTGATGGCGGCGATAACTGGAGTACTTATCAGAATCAGCCAACAGCACAATTTTATCGGGTAAGCACCGATAATCATTTTCCTTACCGGATATTGGGAGCACAACAGGATAATTCAACTGTAAGAATATTATCAAGAAGTGATAATGGCCAGATAACCCAGGAAGACTGGCAACCAACAGCCGGTGCAGAGAGTGGTTATGTGGTGGCAGATCCTTTAAATCCGGATATTGTTTATGGTGGTAATTACAGCGGCTATTTATCCCGGCTTGATCATAAAACCGGCGAGAACCGTGCTGTAAGTGTGTGGCCCGATGACCCGTTAGGTGGTGGTGCCGATGTTTCTAAATATCGTTTTCAATGGAATTTTCCACTCTTTTTTTCGCCACACAATCCTAAAAAATTATACGCAGGCGGCAATGTTTTATTTGCTACCGAAAACGAAGGCGCATCCTGGACAGCATTGGGCGGAGATTTAACCACCAATGATAAAATACGCCAGGCATCAAGCGGAGGTCCTATTACAAAAGACAACACAGGCGTGGAAGTTTATTGTACCATTTTTGCTGCAACAGAATCTGCGCTGGAAAAAGATTTATTATGGACTGGCAGCGATGATGGCCTGATACATGTGAGTAAAGACGGCGGTAAAAATTGGGAGAACGTAACACCAAAAGATGCAGGCCAGTGGATGATGTGGAATTGTGTTGAAACAGATCCGTTTAAAAAAGGCAAAGCTTATTTTGTGGGTACAAAATATAAGAGCGACGATTTTACGCCTTATATTTTTAAGACAGAAGATTATGGAAAAACCTGGACAAAAATTACCAATGGAATTGGAGCCATGCATTTTGCAAGATGTATCAGGGCTGATAAAAGAAGATCAGGGCTTTTGTATTGTGGTACCGAATATGGTATGTACATCAGTTATGATGATGGACTGAACTGGAAACCCTTTCAACTGAATTTACCAATGGTGCCGATAACTGATTTAACCATTAAAGAAAATGATTTGATTGTTGCTACGCAAGGGAGATCTTTTTGGGTAATTGATGATCTTACTCCGCTACAACAAAAGGATAACAGCATACTGGATAAAAATTTATTTGCATTTAGTGTAAATGATGCTTACCGGTACGACGGTTCTCAAATACCTAATCCAAAAAATGCAGGAATGAATCCACCAAACGGTCCTGTAATCAATTACTATCTGAAAAATGTTTCAGATTCGGCTAAAGTAAGCATTGATGTATTGGATAAGAATAAGAAACTAATCAAATCATTTTCAACAAAGGCAAAAGAAAAAGATGATAAGATTGATGTAAGTACCGGTATGAACCAGTTTGTATGGAATATGGTTTACCCACCTGCCGAAAAAATAGATGGCCAGATCATCTGGCACGGCACTGTTCCTGGCCCTAAAGCTGCACCAGGACAGTATTTTTATAAGATCAGGGCAGAAAAAGATTCTGTTGAAGGAAGTTTTGTTATAAAAGCAAACCCGGTATATAATTTATCGCAGCAGGATTATGAAGAGCAGTTTAATTTCCTGATTGCTGTTCGTGATAAATTTAATGATATACAAAAAGCGGGAAAAAATATCCGTGACATCCGTAAGCAGATAAACGATTTTATGGATAAGCAGGGTAAAGATGTACCCAAAGAAATAAAACAACAGGCCGATACCATCAACAAACAAATGACGGCGATTGAAGAAGCACTGCACCAGACGAAAGCCAAGAGCGGACAGGATGTTTTAAATTTCCCCATCCGCTTAGATGATAAAATTTCGGGGCTCTATGATTTTGCATCAAGCGGCAATACAGCGCCGGCAAAACAGGTTAAAGAAGCTTTTGCTGAACTGGGTGGCCAGGCCGATGTGCAGTTGAATAAACTGAAAAAAATAATGGATGAAGACCTGGTTAAGTTTAACGAAATGATAAGAGAGAAAGCGTTGCCGTTGATTGGTTTGAAAAAAGAATAATTAATTGTAACTTCATAAAAAAGTATTTTATGTTTGATGTGTTACATCCGCCAAGAACAATGTATGAGGTATGGGAATCGCTACCCGAGGGAACATTGTGTCAATTAGTAAATAATAATTTAGTTATAAGTCCTGCACCAGTAAATGCGCATCAGGTTGTTTTAAATAAAATTAATTTTCAGTTGCTACGCTTTTTAGAAGTTACTGAAATTGGTGAAGTGAGAATAGCCCCCTACGATGTACATTTCAGCAAACGCAATGTTTTTCAACCCGATATTATTTTTATCGCTAACGAAAATCTGAATAAAGTAGAATCTAAGGGCCTGGTTGGTGTACCGGATCTGGTAGTTGAAATCCTTTCGCCGGGAACAACACATATTGATATGGGAGAGAAGAGGGATGTATATGAACAATACGGTGTTAAAGAATATTTTATCGTTGATCCTGCAACTAAAATAGTTACCCCTTTAATTTTACAAGGCCGGGAATTTGTTGAAATGGAAACTACAGTAGGCATCATTAATTCCACACTATTGAATACTGTGATCAGTTTTTAAAAAGATTGTTAATCCAACAGATCCGGCCTTCTCTCTTCCGTTCTTTTAACTGCCTGTTCGTGCCGCCATTCATCAATTAACTTATGATTGCCGCTCATTAAAATTTCCGGTACTTTCCAGCCACGGAATTCTTCGGGTCTTGTATAAACCGGTGGTGCCAGTAAATTATCCTGGAAGGAATCAGTAAGTGCAGAGGTTTCATCATTTAAAACACCGGGTATCAATCTGCCGATAGCATCTGTCAGTACCGCTGCTGCCAGTTCTCCCCCACTTAATACATAATCGCCAATAGAAATTTCTTTGGTAACAAAATGATCCCGGAACCGCTGATCAATACCTTTGTAGTGGCCGCAAATCAGCAACAGGTTATTTTTTAAAGAGAGGCCATTTGCCATTTGCTGGTTAAATGTTTCGCCATCGGGAGTTAAAAAAATAATTTCATCATAAGTCGTTTCTTTCTGTAAATGCTCAATGGCATTAACCAAAGGTTCAATCATCATTACCATGCCGGCGCCACCACCAAATGCATAATCATCTACCTGTGCTCTTGCATAAGTGGTATGGTCACGTAAATTAATTACGTTTACTCGAAGCAAACCCTTATCTCTGGCCCTTTTCATAATGGAATGTGCAAAAGGGCTTTGCAACAGATCAGGAACAACCGAGATGATATCTATTTTCATACCCCAATCCGCCAAACGGCGGAGCTTTTAGTGTAAAATAATTTATACTTCTTTTATCAATTGTAAAACTAAACAATAAAGTCCTGATGAATTTGTTTCATAAATAATGGCTGTAAAAATTTTCAAAGTGCAAGTTCTCCCTTCAGGGGGTGGAGGGGGTTCAAGGGGTTTCCATAAAACCATCGATATCCCGTTTATCTTTTTTAGTAGGCCGTCCCTGCTTGCTCATTCGTTTACCGGTATGAAAAACAGCCGCCTGAAATTGAATGCGGTCCAGTTCTTCAGGTGGTGTAATATCAGTATAAAAATTTATCGCCTCGCTGTATTGCACTCTTTTAAATAACAGCCCGTTTACTTTAATAACCCAACGTTTATTTTCTGTCTTTACCTCATACTCATCACCCACCTGCACGGCACGGCTGGCTTTGGTATTTTCTCTGTTGAATTTTACTTTTCCGTTATCGCAGGCATCGCCCGCCTGGCTGCGGGTTTTAAACAGCCTGATGGCCCATAAATACTTATCCAGCCTCAGTTTTTCCTTTTCCATTAAAGCAAAAATAAATGCTTTTGAAGCAAAGCTGCTTAAAGGTTGGCGTAATTGCGTATTTTTAATTTTTAAAATCTACCCGATATGGCATTTTTGAAGATCAGAATTCTTTTTTTATTAGTCTGTATTGCGCAATTTTCTGTAGCGCAAAACCGTGGTAAAATTAACTGGACTGCAGATGGGAATGCTTATACAAAAGTTAAGGATGGTAATATAATTCAGATAAATCCGGTTACTGAAGAAGAAACCGTTGTGGTAAGCAAAGCTAAACTTATTAACCCCGAAACAAATAAGGCCCTGGTGCCACAATCCTACGAGTTTAACGGAAACTACACACAGGTACTCATTTTTACAAATACCGTTAAAGTGTGGCGCTACAATACCATGGGCGATTATTGGCTGTACGATATCATCGCCGATAAATTAACCCAAATGGGAAAAACCCTTCCTCCCCAGTCGCTGATGTTTGCAAAATTTTCGCCCGATGGAAGAGCGGTTGCCTATGTGAGTGAGCATAATATTTTTGCAGAAGATATCGGCACCGGAGAAATAACAAAACTTACGCAGGACGGCACCCGCAAATTAATCAACGGAACATTTGACTGGGCTTACGAAGAAGAGTTTGGCTGCCGCGATGGTTTCAGGTGGAGTGCCGATGGAACTTCCATTGCTTTCTGGCAGGTGGATGCTACCAAAATAAGAGACTACTATATGCTGAACACAACCGACAGCAACTATTCACGGGTTATTCCGGTTGAATATCCCAAAGTGGGAGAATCGCCCTCAGCCGTGAAAATAGGCGTGGTTAACGTAAGCACCCGCAGAATAAAATGGATGAATATAGAAGGTGATCCGCAGCAAAATTATTTACCCAGGATGGAATGGTCTGGTAAAAACGAACTGGTTGTTCAACAACTTAACCGCAAGCAGCAGGAAAGTAAATTGCTTTACTGCAATGTGCTTGATGGCAGTGCCACCACCTTTTGGGCAGAGAACAGCTCGGCCTGGGTTGATTTAAACACCGATGACCCAAGGGGATGGAACTGGATAAATAACGGCAAAGATTTTATCTGGGTAAGTGAAAAAGATGGATGGAGACATATTTATAAAATAAGCCGCGATGGACAAACTGAAGTTAAGTTAACAACAGGGGCTTATGATATTGAGGAAATAAAATGTATTGATGAAGGTAATAACCTCATTTATTTTACAGCATCACCATACAACGCTACGCAACTTTACCTGTATAAATCAAATATTGAAAAGCCTTCACTGCTCAACAAAATTTTTAACAGTAAGAATATTACCAAAGAAGAATTTGATGCGGTTTATGCCAATGGACGGGATGGTACACATGGATTCCAGATTTCGCCCAACGGAAAATTTGCTTATCATACTTTTTCGAGCCATAATACCCCACCGGTAAAGGAATGGATCAGGCTGCCGCAAAATGTACCTGTTAACGAAGCAAAAAGTATAGAAGCTACTGCAAAGATTGACAGTACGGTAGATGTGGAGTTTATAAAAATTAAAACAGATGATCAGATAACATTGAATGCCTGGATAAACAAACCCAAAAACTTTGATTCAACTAAAAAATACCCGGTTGTATTTTATGTTTATGGTGAACCTGCAGCCTCAACAGTAAAGGATGCATACGGTGCACAGAATAATTTTTTATACAGGGGCGATATGCGTGCCGATGGTTATATACAGGTAACCATTGATAACCGGGGATCGCCGGTTTTAAAAAGTGCCGCCTGGCGTAAATCTATTTATCGCAAAGTTGGCAATGTTAATATTAATGATATGGCAAAGGGTTTTGCAGATTTGCTGGAAATGAAGCCCTATATGGATAAGGAAAGAACCGCTGTATGGGGCTGGAGCGGCGGCGGATCATCAACGCTGCATTTGTTGTTCAGGTATCCTGAATTGTTTCAAACAGGCATTGCCATTGCAGCCGTATCTAACCAATTGTTTTACGATAATATTTACCAGGAGCGTTACATGGGATTACCGCAGGAAAACCGGGAAGATTTTATAAACGGATCGCCGGTAACCTACGCAAAAAATTTAAAAGGAAATTTATTGTACATACATGGTACAGGCGATGATAACGTGCATTACGACAATGCAGAACTGTTGCTGAATGAACTGATAAAATACAACAAGCAATTTCAATTTATGGCTTATCCCAACAGAACACACAGCATATCTGAAGGTGTTGGTACTTTTGAGCATCTCAGCACTTTATACACTAATTATTTAAGAGCGCATTGTCCCCCGGGGGCAAAATAAAGGGGTATTTTAAATTATCTTAAAAAAGTGTTCTCAAAAAAAAGAACACTTTTTTTATTGCCACCAAAAAACGTGCTGCTAAAGAAATAATATAGCACTCCGAAAGTGCAATAACAAATTGTTTAGAATTTAAGTTATATAATCTGAAAGAATATACTCAACTTTGTTAAACCAAAATTTTTAAAATGAGAAAACTAACGCTATTACTCTGCCTGGTGCTGAGTTCCATTGCGCTGCATGCGCAAAAAAATTATGCTGTTCTGGTGACAGATTCAAAAACCGGAAACCCGGTTATAAACGCTACGGTAAAAATTAAAACAACCGGTAAAGGATCGGCTACCAATGCCACAGGCACTATGGCTATTAAAGCATCGCCTGGTGATGTTTTGCTCGTAAGCTGCATTGGCTATGCCAGCCAGGAAGTTACATTATCGGGTGCTGCTTCTATATCTGTTATTTTAGAACCTACAGCTATTGAATATCTGGATGTGGTAGTGATAGGTACCCGTGGTGCACCAAGGGCTAAAATAGAAACGGCCGTACCGGTTGATGTTATCCGTATTAACCAGGTTGGTTTGCCAACTGCAAAAATGGACCTTACATCTGCTTTAAATATGGCAGCACCTTCTTTTAATTATAATAAACAAAGTGGTGCCGATGGTGCCGATCACGTTGACTTGGGTACCTTACGTGGCCTGGGTCCCGATCAAACCTTGGTTTTAATAAATGGTAAACGCCGCCACCAGACAGCATTTGTAGCTTTGTTTGGTACAAGAGGCCGTGGTAATTCAGGTGCCGACCTAAACGCATTTCCACAATCGGCAGTAGATAGAATTGAAATTTTACGTGATGGTGCATCTGCACAGTATGGATCGGATGCCATGGCAGGGGTAATAAATATCATACTTAAAAATAACGTCAAAAGCTGGTCAATCAATACCGGTTGGGCAGGTAATTACGATCATAAATTCAACGCTTCTAAATTTAATGATGGCAATCAATATTATTCGGGTAATAAAATTGACGGAAGTACTTTCACCTTTTCAGCAAATGGAGGATTGCCATTGGGCAAACAGGGAGGCTTTATAAATATTTCGCTCGACTTATTAACGCAAGGAAAAACCTACCGCCAGGCCGATACTACAAACTGGCAAACCGATAAATATGCACTGCCTTATATAAACGGCGGACGCAGGGCATTTGGTGATGGCTCTGTTAAAACTTACGGAGCCATGTATAACCTGGAAATTCCAACCAGTGCCAGTAAAAAAACTACCTTTTATTCTTTTGGAGGATATAATTATAAAACCTCAGATGCATTTGCATACACAAGAAACTGGAGTGCAAAGCCAGAACGTTTTCCTGTTGATATCAATGGAAATCTATTGTATAATGCAGATATTATGCGTAACGCCAACGACGGCGAAATTTATTACAACCCACATATTCAAACTCATATAGGCGATGTTTCGTTTGCTGCGGGTGTTAAAGGTATTTGCAATAACTGGAACTGGGATTTCAGTAACACTTTTGGCAGAAACGATTTTCATTATTATGGAGACAAGACTTTTAATGCTTCTGTTTTTTATGTGCCCAACGCACAGCAACAGAATTATTTTGACGATGGCGGATTTAATTTTTTACAGAACACGATTAACTTTGATGTAAGCAAGTCGTTTAAAACAGTAGCTCAAGGTTTAAATGTTGGCTTGGGTACTGAATACAGGTACGAGCATTATGGTATTTATAAAGGTGAAGACGCTTCTTATAAAAGTTATCATATCGATTCCTTGTATTATCCAAATGTAGCAGAGTACAGAACACCGGCTGCAGGTTCGCAGGGATTTCCCGGTTTTAGCCCAGATGATGTTATTAAAGCCCACCGGAGTAATGTAAGTTTATATGCAGATGGAGAATTAAATGCTACCAAAGCATGGTTGCTGGATGTTGCTGCCCGGTTCGAAAATTATTCAGATTTTGGTTCGGTAGTTACCTTCAAATTTGCTACCCGTTATAAAGTTGCTCCAGGTTTTAATATCAGGGGTTCGGTAAGTACAGGTTTCAGGGCACCATCATTACAACAGATCAATTTCAGCAATACGCTTACTTCTTTCAGCAGTGGCAATCTGATTCAATCACGTATTGCCCGCAATGGTGATGCTATTACCAAAGCTGCAGGCATACCCGACTTGAAAGAAGAAAAATCGGTTAATGCAAGCCTGGGTTTTGCATGGAAAGTAATGCCAGGCTTAACTTTTACAATGGATGGCTATATGGTAAAAGTAAAAGACCGAATTGTGTTATCAGGTTTATTTAGTGCCGGTGATACAAGCTTACCTATTGCTTTCACAAACCAGCTTAATGCCATTAATGTTTCTACCGCACAGTTTTTTGCAAATGCGGTCAATACCACTAACTATGGTTTAGATGTGGTAATTGACTACACAAAAAAATGGGGTAACAAAAGCTTTAAAGCTTTGCTGGCCGGTAATTTTCAACACATGAAAATTGATGCCATTCATGTTCCTGCTGCATTAAACAGTAATGTTTTAAACCAAAAAACATTTTTTAGCGACAGGGAAGAAGCCTTTTTACTTGCTTCTGCTCCAAATACAAAATTCAATTTAAACCTGGAATATAACTTTAAGAAATTCGGCGTGGGAACACACCTTACTTATTTTGGAAAGATTAAATTGATGGGTTTTGGGGATGCAACTACAGATAATCCAAATCAAACGGGCATTAACCCGATGGTACCTACAGATGCAGATCCAAACGTGTATGTACCTGAAGTCTTCGATTTTAAAGGGAAACTGGTTACGGATGTTTATGCATCTTTTCGTGCAACAAAAGCAATTACATTTTTTGTGGGGGTAGATAATGTGTTTAACGTACATCCAAACCTTGGTGTAAATCCATTGGCAAAGGGTTGGTTTGGTGATAATGAATCGGGCGGCCCCTGGGATTCTGTACAAATGGGTTTTAACGGATTGAGGATGTTTGGAAAAGTTTCTTTTAATTTTTAAGAAATAATCACAGAATATTTTATCCCACAAAGTCACGAAGACTACAAAGATTGAAATTGATAAAGTTTTCTTTGTGTACTTTGTACCTTTGTGGGATTTTTATTTTTTAAATTATAGGGTATGAAAAAAAATATTAAAAGCCTTTTTTGTCTTTTTTCCTTTTCAGTAATTGTTCAATGCGCTTTGGCTCAAAATAAAACCGTTGTCTTTCAATCAGATTTTGG
>JBBQLS010000027.1:0-25971 GCA_038328115.1 Chitinophagales bacterium | reverse complement strand
GATTTTGAACCAATGGAAGCAGGCCAAAAAGGAAGGCCAAAAATGAAAGCGGGTAGTTTCCAGGTGCTGGTGGTTGGCAAATAAATGAATTATTTTAGTTACAAATTTTTATGTTTGATGAAGTATTTTGTTGCCATTGTTCTGCTTCTTTTAATGAATGCAAAAGGGTTTTGCCAAAATAATAAACTTGATTTTTATGTTGGCCAGGCATTAACAAACAGTCCTTTATTGAAAGATTATAAAAATCAGGTTGCCGCAAGTTATTACGACAGCCTGTTAATTCTGGCTGCTTACAAACCACAGGTAACAGGCAACAGCAATAATAGTTACGCACCGGTTATAAAAGGATGGGGATATGATAACGCCATCACGAATGGCGCAAATGTTAGTGCGGTAGTTGGCGTAAACAAACAACTGATGAATAAGAAAACTGTTGCTGCACAATTTCAACATATCCAGTTGCAAAATGCAACCATCAGCAATACTTCAAAAATAACAGAGCAGGATCTTAAACGGACCATCATTGCCCAATACATAACTGCTTATGGCGACCTGCAGCAACTTAACTTCACAAAAGAAATTAACAGCCTGCTTACCAAACAGGAAATTGTTTTAAAAAAAATGACCCGCAGTAATGTTTTTAAACAGGTAGATTACCTGTCTTTCCTGGTAACACTGCAGCAACAGGCATTGGTTATTAAGCAGCAGGAAATGCAGTATAAAAATGATTACGCCCAACTGAATTATTTATGTGGCATTACCGATACTGCCACCGTTGATCTGGCAGACCCTGAAATAAGATCAGATTCAATTCCCGATAAAACCAAATCAGTTTTTTTTAAACAATTTGAAATTGACAGCCTTAAATCCCTTAACAGCAAAGCATTGCTGGAGATAAATTATCGCCCTAAAATAAATTTATTTGCTGATGCCGGTTATAACTCCAGTTTAGCTTATAAGCCGTATAAAAACCTGGGTACAAGTTTTGGTGCCAGCATTGCCATACCTATTTACGATGGCAGAAAAAAGAAAATGGAAATAAGCAAAATAAATATTGATGCAAGAAACCGTAATAATTATAAGGATTTTTTCAATAATCAATATGCCCAGCAAATTGCCATGCTTACACAGCAACTGCACGAAACAGAATCTATGATATCGCTTATTGACGCACAATTAAAATATGCAAAAAGCCTTATTGAAGTAAATGGTAAATTGCTTAACGCCGGCGAAGCAAAAGTAACAGACTATATTTTAGCATTGAATAATTATATAACTGCAAAAAATATGATTACACAAAACAGCATCAGCCGTTTGCAGATCATTAACCAGTTAAATTACTGGACCAGATAAATTAAACCTGATGAAGAACATATTCAGTTACATTTTATTAATTGCCTTATTTGTTTCCTGTAAAGGAAAAGAGGAAGGCACTGCCGCAGAATTACCAGCAGAAGTCAGTACACCGGTTACCATAACAACCATTGGCAACCAGGCTATGGAAGAATCGGTAGTACTTAATGCGACTTCCACTTTTTTGCAAAAATGGATTGTAAAGGCAAATGCCACCGGGTATTTAAAAACAGCCAATGTACAATTAAATAAAATGGTTGGCCGTGGGCAAACTTTATACACAGTAAAAACTAAAGAAGCAGAAAGCATTGGTAATACCATTAATATTCTTGATTCCAGTTTCAGGTTTAGCGGCGTTAATTCCATCAGGGCAAATGGGAGTGGTTTTATTTCGCAGATAGATAAACAGCCGGGCGATTATGTGCAGGATGGCGACCAATTGGCTGTTATAACAGATACACGCAGTTTTGTTTTTTTATTAAACATGCCTTACGAACTGCGGCCCTTTATCATGGATAAAAAAGCGTTAGAGTTGCTTTTACCGGATGGAGAAATGCTTATTGGCACCATCAGCGGAAGCATGCCAAGCATGGACCCCGGTTCGCAAACACAGAGCATTATTCTGCGCGTTAACAGTAGCCACGCAATTCCCGAAAACCTCATTGCAACGGTTAAAATAGTTAAGTCTTCCAAAGCAAGCAGCAACTCTTTACCAAAATCGGCCGTGCTGGCAGATGAAACACAAACAGAATTCTGGGTTATGAAAATGCTGAATGATTCTATAGCCATAAAAACGCCTGTAAAAAAAGGAATTGAAACCAATGACCGCATTGAAATTATTGCGCCGCTTTTTTCTATTGAGGACAAGATATTGATAAGCGGAAATTTTGGATTAAGCGATTCGGCCAAAGTGAAAATAATTACTGGTAAATAATAAAAAAATAACTCAAAAACAAAAACTCAGCATTGCAAAAATTCTTCATCTCACATAAAAATCCGCTTACCGTTTTTTTGGTAATGATTATTATTGGGGGAGTTTTTGCCTACAGCAAAATGCAGTCTTCTTTATTTCCGGAAATAACTTTTCCTAAAATAAAAGTTATTGCAGATGGAAGTCTGCAGCCGGTTGATAAAATGATGGTAACCGTTACCAGGCCATTAGAAAATGCCATCAAGCAGATACCCAGCCTTAAATCTGTACGCAGTACTACCAGCCGGGGCAGTTGCGAAATATCTGCATTTATAGACTGGAAGGCTGATGTTGATTTAAGTCAGGCAAGAATAGAAGCCAGAATTGCTGAAATAAGAAACACACTGCCCGCAGATCTTTCCATCTCGGTTGAGAAAATGAATCCCTCCATTTTACCGGTGATGGGTTACACGTTAGAAAGCCATACCAAATCGCCGATTGAATTAAAACAACTGGCGGTTTATACTATCAAACCTTTTTTAAGCCAGGTAGATGGGGTTTCTTCCGTAAGAATCATTGGTGGAAAATCAAAAGAATACTGGTTGTTGATGGATGCTCAGAAAATGAGTTCGCTGGGTATTACGCCTGATGCGGTGAGCAATGCATTGGCTGCAACTAATTTTATAAAGAGCAATGGTTTTGTATCGGATTACCGCTACCTGTATTTAACAGTAACCGATGCAACTGTTCACTCGGTTGACGACCTGAGGAACATTGTTGTAAAAAATGATGGTAAGCGTGTTGTTTATTTACGAGATGTGGTGGATGTACAGGTAAGAGAGGGTGTTGAATATACTAAGATAAATGCCAACGGACACGATGGTATTTTAGTGGCCATCGTAAAGCAGCCTAACTCTAACCTGGTTGCAGTATCGGCAGATATGGAAAAGAAAATTGCTGAATTACAAAAAATATTACCGGAAGGTGTAACCATTCAGCCTTATTATGTGCAGGCCGGTTTTGTGCAGGAAGCTATTAAAAGTGTAAGTGATAGTTTATGGATAGGCTTGCTGCTGGCCATTGTTGTTGCCATCATTTTTCTGCGATCATTTAAAGCAAGTGCAACCATTCTTATTACCATACCAATAACATTGGGTTTAACATTGATAGTGTTGTATGCCATTGGCTACACGTTTAACATTATGACGCTTGGTGCCATTGCTGCTGCCATAGGTTTAATTATTGATGATGCCATTGTGGTGGTAGAACAGATTCACCGCACACAGGAAGAGCATCCAAAAGAATATATAACCAATGTTGTGCAGCAGGCAATAAAATATTTATTCCCGGCCATGGTGGGTTCATCCATCAGCACCATCGTAATTTTTATTCCTTTTGTTTTAATGAGTGGCGTTGCGGGTGCTTATTTTAAGGTATTGACAGATACCATGATCATTACACTGGTCTGTTCGTTTTTTGTAACCTGGATTGGACTGCCGGTTGTGTATTTGTTACTGAGCAAAACAAAAAAAACTATAACAAAAAAACTGGCAATAAAACAAAAAGAAGTACATGTAAAAAACCAGCGCTGGGTTTCTTTCTTCATAAAAAATCCGTGGCTGAGTTTTATTTTTATTGCACTGCTGAGCCTTTCGGTATATATTATTTTACCCCGTTTGCAAACAGGTTTTTTACCCGAAATGGATGAAGGGAGTATTGTGCTTGATTATAATTCTCCACCAGGCACATCGCTGGAAGAAACCGACCACATGCTGAGAGAAGCAGAAAAGATTATCACTGCCATTCCCGAAGTAAAAGCTTACAGTCGGCGTACCGGAACACAAATGGGATTTTTTATTACTGAACCCAACCGCGGCGATTATCTTATTCAATTAAAAAAAGACAGAACAAAAACAACAGAAGAAGTAATAAATGACATACGCCAGAAAATTGAAGCCACACAACCCGCACTGCGTATAGATTTTGGACAGGTAATTGGCGATATGCTGGGCGACCTGATGAGTTCTGTGCAACCGGTTGAGGTTAAGATTTTTGGGGACGATGCAAAAAAATTACAGGAGTTATCTAAACAGGTTGCTGATATTGTTACCAATGTAAAAGGCACCGCCGATGTATTTGATGGTATTGTAATTGCAGGTCCATCTGTTACCATTCAACCGGATTATACAAAACTTGCGCAGTTTGGTATAACGCCGGCAAACCTGCAAAGCCAGTTACAAAATTCATCTGAAGGAAATATTGTAGGCAATATTTTTGAAAATGAACAGGTAAACACCATCCGGTTACTTTATCCCGGCACCCGGAAAATAAGTATTACTGATTTAAACAGTCTGCAGCTTTTTTTACCTAATGGAAAGCTGGTACCAATTAATCAACTGGCAACCGTAAAAATAAATGCAGGCGATGCCGAAATAGAAAGGCAGGATCTGCAGACCATGGGCGTTATTACTGCCCGGCTCGATAACAGGGATTTGGGCAGTGTGATAAAAGATGTTCAAAAAGCAATAAGTTCTAAAGTTTCGCTGCCGCCGGGTTATCATATTGAATACGGTGGAGCTTATGCAGAGCAACAACAATCTTTTAAAGAATTGCTGACGATATTGATAGCAGCAAGTCTGCTGGTATTTGGGGTTATACTTTTCTTATTTAAAGAATTTAAAGTAGCGTTACTGATACTGCTTATTTCAGTGCTGGGTATTTCGGGAAGTTACCTGGCACTCTTCCTTACCGGTACTGCGTTAAATGTAGGAAGCTACACAGGCCTTATTATGATTGTGGGTATCATCGGCGAGAATGCCATCTTCACTTTTTTACAGTTTAAGGAATCGCTGCAACAAAAATCGGTTGATGATTCTATTGTCTATTCAATATCCACCAGGTTGCGCCCTAAATTGATGACAGCATTGGGTGCCATCATTGCATTATCTCCCCTGGCACTGGGTATTGGTACCGGCGCACAATTACACCAGCCTTTAGCGATTGCCGTAATAGGTGGTTTTATAATTGCATTGCCTTTACTTTTGATAGTGCTGCCAAGTATGTTAAGGATATTGTACAGAAATTATAAAATGGAAGAAAGTAAAATGTAGTTCATCAAAACAATTTTAAATAATTAAATAATCAAAATTTATGTGGTGGATATATGCCTTACTCTCTGCTTTGTTTGCATCACTCACAGCCATTTTTGCAAAAATTGGTATCACCGGCGTTAATTCAAACCTGGCAACTGCCATACGCACCATAATCATTTTAATGGTGGCATGGGGCATTGTACTGGCAAGAGGCGAAGCAAAAGGAATTGCAACTCTCTCAAAACAAAACCTCATATTTCTTATAATTTCCGGTATTGCCACGGGCCTGTCGTGGATATTTTATTTTAAAGCTTTGCAAATTGGTAAAGTATCGCAGGTGGCTCCCGTAGATAAACTGAGCGTGGCCTTAACTATCATTTTATCACTTGTATTTTTAGGTGAGGCCCTTACCTGGAAGGCTGCAGTTGGTGCATTGCTGATCATTGCCGGAACTGTCGTCATGATCTTGTAGAAATATTTTATAATCTTTATTGTGGCAGATTGCCCAAAAAATACCTGCTACAAATATTTCCGTTTTATTTTACAGCTTAACACACAACAGTGAAATACATTTTTATTCTTTCCCTTTTTTTTCTTCCTAATCCTGTACAATCGCAAAACAAATTTCTCTGTTTTGTAAAAGATGCAGAGAGTAAAGAAATACTTACCGGTGTTACCGTAAAAATTATCAGCGGCACAAATGCAACAGTATCTGATAACAATGGAAGCGTTGTATTTAAAAATCTTGCCGCAGGCAATATAAGAATTATTTTTTCTTTTGTTGGTTATGAAGATCAGACAGTGGATTTTCAAATTCCGCAAACAGAGACAGCAGAAATTTATCTGCAAAAAAAGGAAAAAAAAGAAGAAGAGGTTATCATCAACTCAAGCCGTACCAACAGCCGCATAGAGGACTTGCCTACAAAAGTGGAAGTGATTGGCAGCGAAGAAATGGATGAAGAAGCCAGTACCATGCCAGGTAATATTGCAAGTTTACTGGGAGATGTAGCTGGCATTCAAAATCAACGAACCTCTGAAACTACCGGCAGTGTAGATTTACGGGTGCAGGGCCTGCCGGGCAAATACACACAGATACTAAGGGATGGTTTGCCTTTGTTTGGTGGTTACAGCGGCAGTTTCAGCGTATTGCAGATTCCACCATTGGATTTAAAACAGGTAGAAATTATTAAAGGAGCCAGTTCTACTTTGTATGGCGGCGGTGCCATTGCGGGCATGATCAATATCATATCTAAAACACCAAAACTGAAAGATCCGCAGCACAGCGTGTTGGTTAACTACAGCACATTGAATGAGTTTAACCTCAACACTTTTCACAGCGGAAGAAATAGAAAAGCTGGCTACACTTTTTTTGCCGGTACTACTTTGCAAAGAGCCAAAGATGTAAACAAAGATGGGTTTAGTGATGTGCCGGATCTGAAAACCTTTTTCTTTCATCCTAAACTATTTTTTTATCCCAATGAAAAAAACACCTTCACGTTGGATTACGATGGCACCTACGAAGACCGCAATGGCGGTGACATGCAGGTGCTGCACAAAACAAAAGATACGGTACACCAGTTCTTCATTCAAAATAAATCATTGCGCAATGCCGTAGCTGCCACCTGGCAAAATAAGATCAGCCAAACATCTGAATTGAATTTTAAAGGCCTGATTAGTTTTTTTAACCGCGATATCAGCACAAATGTGTTTGGCATGAAGGCAGCCCAGCGAACTTATTTTACTGAACTTTCTTATTTAAAAAAATGGAATAATCACACGTTGGTTTCGGGTATCAATATCTCTGGAGAAAGTTTCACAAAAAAAACACCTGATTCATCGTACATCAATCCATACAGCAATATTGTGCCGGGCGTTTTTATACAGGATGACTGGAAAATAACAAAACAACTTACGGCACAAACCGGTTTACGTTTTGATTACAACAGTGATTACGATCCTGTTTTATTGCCACGTCTATCATTGTTATATAAGTTTAATACACACTTTACTTCCAGGCTCGGCGGCGGTATGGGTTACAAAGCACCTTCTGTATTTAACAACGATGTAGATGAACGTGAATTAGCAGGCCATAATTTAGGGCCAGGCATACTTACTGAGAAATCTATCGGTGCAAACTGGGATGTAAACTACAAACAAAGCTTTGATGAATGGAATGTTACCATCAATCAGATGTTTTACATAACGCAAATTAACAGGCCGGTAATTAAAGATGTAAACGGCGGCATTTATTACAGTTACATAAATGCAACCAAACCTTTGAACACTAAAGGTTTTGAAACCTATGTGGCGATCAAACAAGACGATCTGGAAATATACCTGGGTTATACTTACACTATTGCCAAACAGTTTTATAACACGGTACAGCCAAATGTACCGCTCAGTGCAAAAAGTAAATTTGCTGCTGTTATTTCCAACGAATTCAGCCCCAGATTCAGGGCCTGTATAGAAGCATCATACACCGGCAAACAATACCTGGATAATGGAACAAGAACATCGGGCTATTTTATTTCCGCCGCCATGATACGCTACGATATTAAAAAGCTTTCGCTGGTTTTAAACTGCGAAAATATTTTTGACTACCGTCAGACAAGAAAGGAGAGCATTGTATTCGGCTCGCCAACAAACCCTTCTTTTAAACAGATCTGGGCATCGGTTGATGGCAGGGTAATTAATTTATCAGCGAAGATTAATTTTTAATTTTATTTTCTCCCGGATGATATTTCCGATCAACATGCTTCATCACATCTTCTTTATAAAATAACACATCCTTAAACTGTCCTTTACTATACATCAGGCCCTGGTCAAAAAATGTTTTGAATTTACATCGCCACTTTCGCCACCGGCTAATAAAGATTTTGCTTTTACTGTTTTTCCGAACTCTACAGCACAAATAAAACTGTTGCCGTGATAGCCATATCTTTTTTTAGTGCCTGGGTAAGTGCGGCTGCTATAAGAAGGTAACATGCCCCAGGTTGATGAAGCAAAGCCAACAGGAATGCTTGGCATGTTGTCATCAAACTTGTTATCAATATCAGAAGAAATACGTTGAAACCGGTTTATATCTCCCCAGGGAATTTGCCAGCTGCCAAACTTTTCTTTCAGTTCATTAATAACAGCCAGTAAGGGTGGTATCACTTCGTTCACATGCACTGTTGCAGCAAATTCATTTGTTTTATCTACCAGGTCGGAATTTGGTTTATCAACCCTGGTTTTATAAATGGTAGCAGCAATTTTTTGTCCCCATTCAATGGCCAAAGTTGTTGCAACAGAATTTTCGCCGCATCTAAGGTCCCAGTTTTTTAAAATTGTAATTGGTTCAATCAGCTGTTGGTAAACAGAATCAGCGGGCGAATAATTCTTTTCAAAAGCATTTACCAATGCAGGTATTAGTTTTTCAAAAGCAGCAAGATAGGTATCGTAACCTGCAGCAATTACTTTATCCAGGGTGTATGCTTTTTCTTTATCCAAGACTCTCACCGCATTAATGCCACGGAAGTTTTCTCCATCAGGTGCTAAGTAAGTTGCAAAATCAGACTTTTTTGGACTGTATTTACCTGCCACAGTAAATGGTGTAGAGTTACAATTTTGCAGCCATCCGTTCTCCGGATTATAAATATGTACACTTTCATCTACGGTGTGATATCCTTTCCATTCGGTTGCTGATGTTGTTCCGTCAACAGGTTTGCTCCAATCATATGTAGGATCACGCTTTGGCAAAAAATTCCCATGCCAGTATGCAATATTTCCTTCGGCATCGGCATACACGGTATTGTTGCTGGGATTGGCACACATATCCATCGTTTTTTTAAAATCGGCAAAACTGTTTGCTTTGGTACGTAGCCAGCTTTGTATAAAACCTTTTGTATCCCGGTTGTTATGCCGAAGGCTGAGGTATTGGCCGTCACGCTTTGTCATAATAGGACCATGCTGTGTAAACAGCGCATTGAATACCCTCAATTCAAACCCTTTGGCTGTTTTATATTTTATGCTGATTGGTTTTACAATTACCGGTTTTTGTTTTCCTTCATACTCATAAAACCAATGCTTATTTTTTTTAGTTAGTTTTTCAATGTAAGCATCCGAAATATCCACTTCGCTTGATGTGTGCATCCATCCGCAATGCTCATTAAAGCCCTGGTAAATAAATGGCTGCCCCCAGGTAACTGCACCATAGGCATTCAATCCCTCTTCACTAACCATGTGTACTTCGGGGCGAAAATAAAAGGTTACATGAGGATTGATGTATAAAATGGCATTGCCGTCTTTTGTAATTTTCGGTGCAAAGGCAAAACCGTTTGAGCCCGTTAAAACTTCTTCTTTATATTCCTGTTTTGCAAAGGTCTCGTCAGAACCAAAAAAATTCTTCACTTCATTTAGCGATATGCCACCCGTGCTGATGGCGCCAATGCTTCCATCCGTCCAAAGCAATGGATACCAGGGTTGAAAGCGATTGAGCAATGCAGGTTTTATTGTTGGATTTTTATAGAGAAAATAATTTATCCCATCAGCATAAGCGTTCAATATATTTTTTAACCAGGCAGGTGCAGTATCAAAATCTTTAATTGCATCTGTGCTATCAATCACCAACCGGATTAGCAGGTCGTTGTAAAGATCTTTTTCTCCGTTAACCTCACTCAACCTTCCCAGCTTTTCAATATAGTTCATCTCCACCCGTTTAAAATCATCTTCGCATTGGGCGTAGAGTAAACCAAAAACTGCATCGGCATCTGTTTTGCCATAAATATGTGGTACACCGTAATTATCACGGATGATGGTGATATTGGTTGCCTGTTTTTCCCATGCTTTGATCTCGTTCTGAGAAAATGTTTGTGCAGATAATTGAGTGCTGATAAGCAGGCAGACGAAAAAAATATTTTTAAGCATAGGCAATAATTGTGAACATTTAAGTTACATAAAAAATTCAGTTACTTGTATTTTTCCCGCATGTTGTAATATAAACACCTGTAAGCATGTTCTGCTATTCTTTTTATTCTGCCTTTTATTCGGTACTTTTAATAGTTAACCAAAAATATCAAACCAATGTATCAACAAATAAAGAAATACAGTTTTATAGCAATTGCATCCTTTGTTGCATCGTTTTTTATGCTATCCTGTAATAATTCAACAACAGGAACTGAAGCAACAACCATTCACGATTCTATAACGATAAAAGTACCTGTTTACGACAGTGCCTTTACGGTAGAAGCAGAATCCTTTGCCGATCTGCAGATGCTGCGTTACCAGGTGCCTGGCTTTTCCGATCTTCCTTTAAAACAAAAACAACTCTCTTATTACCTATACGAAGCAGCTCTTTGTGGCCGCGATATTATCTACGACCAGAAAAGTAAATACGGCATCATGCTTCGCAAAACGCTGGAAGCTGTATATGGTACTTACAAAGGCGATAAATCTACCGCTGACTGGAAAAAACTGGAAGAATATTGTGGCCGTGTTTGGTTCAGCAACGGAAACTATCACCATTACAGCAACGAAAAATTTATTCCCGCCTGTAATTTTGGATATTTCAGGGAGGCGGTACTTAACTGCGATACCAGTTTGGTACCCAAAGATCCCACTGAATCAATAGATGCTTTTTTGATCCGCATAAAACCTGTTGTGTATGATTTAAAGTTTCAACCCAAATTAGTTAACCTTAAACCGAATATTGATAATGTGGCAGCATCAGCAGTGAATTATTATGAAGGTGTAACTCAAAAAGAAGTGGAAGACTTTTATGCAAGATTTGATACAAAGGGGAACGCACCCGCCTGGGGACTTAACAGCAAACTGATGAAAGAGAACGGTCAGGTACTGGAAAAAGTGTGGAAAGTTGGCGGCATGTATTCGGCAGCCATAACAAAGATAGTAGGGTGGCTTGATAAAGCTGCTGCGGTGGCGGAAAATGATCAGCAGAAAAAATCCATTGAACTATTATCACAATATTATAAAACCGGCGACCTGAAAACTTATGACGATTACAATATTGCCTGGGTGTTAGATACGGCCAGCAGGATAGATGTAGTGAATGGTTTTACAGAAGTGTATCTTGATCCGATAGGTAAAAAAGGAAGTTTTGAAAGTGTGGTTTCCATGAAAGACGAAGCTGCAACTATGCGGATAAAAGCTATTGCCAGCCAGGCACAGTGGTTCGAAGATAATTCTCCGCTTATGCCGGAACATAAAAAGAAAAATGTAAAAGGTATTACGGCCAAAGCCATTACAGTAATTGTAGAAAGCGGCGATGCTGCGCCCAATACGCCTATTGGTATTAACCTGCCCAACTCTGAATGGATCAGGAAAGACGTAGGATCAAAATCGGTTTCGCTGAGTAATATCATTTACTCCTATAATGTGGCATCAGCTAAAGGCGGACTGCTTGATGAATTTGGTTTGAACGATACGGTAAAAAACCGCATTAAACAATACGGAGCTTTGGCCAGCGATCTTCATGTAGATATGCATGAGTGTATTGGTCATGCCAGTGGGCAATTAAACCCCGGGGTAGAAACAACCGATAAAACATTAAAGAACTATGCCAGTTGCCTGGAAGAAGCCCGTGCCGACCTGGTAGGCCTTTATTATATTATGGACCAAAAATTAATTGACATTGGTGTAATGCCTTCGTTGGAAGTTGCTAAAGCAGAATACGACAGCTATATTATGAACGGACTGATAACACAGCTAACCCGCCTTAAACCCGGTGAGCAACTGGAAGAAGCACACATGCGTAACAGGCAATTAAATGCCATGTGGGCTTACGAAAAAGGCAAAGCAGATAACGTGATTGAGTTTGTAAAAAAAGATGGCAAAACATACACACGCATAAATGACTATAATAAGTTGCGGACATTGTTTGGCCAGTTGTTAAGAGAGATACAGCGCATAAAATCGGAAGGAGATTATAATGCCGGCAAAACCCTTGTGGAAACATACGGCGTTAAAGTAAATGCAGCATTACATAATGAGATACTAAAGCGTTATGCCACATTAAATACCAAACCATACCGCGGATTTATACAACCTAAACTGGTGCCGGTTATGGAAGGAGATAAGATCATAGATGTGAAACTGGAATATCCGCAAAGCTTTTACCGGCAAATGCTGGAGTATGGCAAGAACTATTCTTTTTTACCAATAAAAAATTAAGCGGGTTCTTATAATTTATAACCGGGAGGCAAGTTATTTGTCTCCCGGTTTTTTTGTGCCTGCTGGCAAAGGCTGTAGTTGAAAAAATATTATCCAATCAAGGCTTTCGCTTTTTCCATATCAATTTCTTTCTCCCATTTTGCAACAACCACGGTAGCAACCGAATTGCCAATGATATTGGTGAGTGCCCTGCCTTCGCTCATAAAGCGATCTATACCAAAAATTAAAGCAATAGCAGCTACCGGTATGTGACCAACGGTAGGCAAGGTTGCTGCCAGTACAATAAAGCCGCTGCCGGTAACCCCTGCAGCACCTTTTGATGTAAGCAATAAAACCAGCAATAACGTAATCTGCTGACCAATATCCATCGGCGTGTTGGTTGCCTGCGCTAAAAACACTGCAGCCATGGTTAAGTAAATAGATGTGCCATCCAGGTTAAAAGAATAACCGGTGGGCACAACCAAACCAACTACCGGTTCGCTGCAACCAACTTTTTCCAGTTTATTGATCAGGCTTGGTAAGGCAGCTTCAGAAGATGAGGTACCCAACACAATCAGTAATTCTTCTTTTATATAACTCAGCAAACGGAATATATTGAAGCCGGTATATTTTAAAATTCCGCCCAAAACAACCACAATAAAAATGATACAGGTAAGGTAGAATGAACCCATCAATTGACCCAGTTGCGCAAGCGAACCAACTCCATATTTGCCAATGGTAAATGCCATGGCACCCAATGCGCCCAACGGCGCAACCTTCATGATGAACTTAATAATGACAAATAATCCATCTTCGAGCGATTGTATGCCTTTTAAAAGTGGTAAAGCTTTATCGCTTATTTTGGATAAGGCTAAGCCAAGCAGCACTGCAAAAAACAAAACCTGTATAATAGTTCCGGTTGATAAGGCACTCACAATATTATCGGGGATGATATGTAACAGGAAATCACTAACAGACTGGGTGCCGCTATCAGTAATAAAACTTTCAACGGATTTTGTGTCCAATGTTGTGGAGTCAATGTTCATGCCCACGCCGGGCTTTAAAACATTTATTACTATAAGCCCGATTATCAATGCAAGCGTGGTAACCACTTCAAAATAAAGAATGGCTTTTAAACCAACCCGGCCAACCTTTTTTGTATTCTGCATGCCGGCAATGCCGGTTACAATGGTGCAAAAAATAATAGGGGCAATCATCATTTTTATCAGCTTAATAAAACCATCGCCCAGTGGTTTTAACTGTACCGCAAATGCAGGATAAAAATTGCCTAATGCAATACCAATGGCTATTGCAACAAGCACCTGAAAGTAAAGGCTTTTAAAAAGTTTTGGCATGTTGATCTGTTATGGCTACAAGATATAGAAAAGGTTATGCAATGCAAACATTGTCTTATACTGAGAAAACGCTACTTCCGGGAATATTATACTGTAATAGCTTTACAGTTAAAAACAGTAGGCTAAAAAAAACTTTACAACAAGCACTTAATGTTTATGCCGGCGCTTAATAATTCCTCCTGAAGCTTCTTTGATGGTACTGGCAAATACAAAAGCCCGTGGGTCTGATTTATAAACGAGATTTTTTAATTTTCTTAATTCAAGCCGGTTAATTACGGTAAAAATAATATCGCAATCGCTGCTAACTTCAAATTTTCCGGGAAGGAACCCCCTTTCGCCTTTGTAAATGGTGATACCTCTGCCGAGATTATTAACCAGTTGGTATTTGATCACTTCACTTTTTCCGGAAATGATTGTTACGCCGGTATAAGCCTGTATGCCTTCTACTACATAGTCAATACAACGTGTGGCCGCAAAGTAAGTTAGTATAGAGTACAAGGCAGTTTCGATACTGAATACATAGGCAGCGATGCTGAAAATAATAATATTAATGCCCAGGATAATTTCTGTGATGGTGAATGAAGTGCGTTTTAAAGTATATAGTGCCAACACTTCTATTCCGTCTAAAGCCGCACCGGCACGCATTACCAGGCCAATACCTATGCCCAGGAATACGCCACCAAAAATTGACATCAGTAATTTATCATTTGAAAAAATGTTGACGTGAATATTGTGCAGAAAAAACAAACAAAGCCCCAGCAGCAAAATGCATATAAACGTCCAGATAGCAAATCGTTTGCTTACAGTAAAATAACTGAGTATAATAAATGGAAGGTTTAAAGGAATGATAAGCAATGAAGATACATGATGGGTGCCTTGTATCAGCAGGTAAATACCGGTAATGCCGCCATCAATAAGCTGGTTTGGCAGCAGGAAAAAATTGATTGCTATTCCAGATAATAAAATACCAAATAAAATAAAAAAAATATCCTGGATCAGCTCTCCTGTTTTGCCGGTTTTGCTTACCGACATGGTTGCCGCTATTTTAACTTCAATTTCGGCCAGGATATTTTGCTTTTGCTGTTCAAAGAGGTTAATGGCAGTATCTGTAAAATACCGGTGGTTAGATAAAAACTCCGCCTGCTGAAGATCCCACTCGGCCTGTGTTTTTAAAGAGCCCAGTTTTTTATACTCGGTAAACAATTTTTCTGCATTGGCAAGATAGTGTTCGCCACCGAGGTAATGCAGGTCGGCATCGCAAAGAATTTTTGCCAGGTGATCTGCAGGTGATTGCGGTAATTTAGTAGCCCGTATCATTTGGCATATATGGTCAATCTGTTCGGGTGTGTAGCCAAAACCGGGAAGGTATTTAGTGGCTATTTTGCAGGAAAACTCTTCATGATCATTATGATGCTGTAAAAAACCCGAGTCGTGAAAGAGGGCGGCCGTTTTTAGTAATAACATATCTTCAGCAGAAATGTTTTCAGCTTTGCCCAATTGTTCTGCAGCACTAATTACGCTGATGGTATGAGGTGCATTGTGATAAATGATGTAATTAGGTAAACCGGTTTCCAGTTTGTTTACCATGAACGAATACACTTTATCGTACTGCATAGGATAATTTTTAAGAATCACTTAATTCAATACTTCATACAAAAACATTTCCTCCAATTTATTTTTAAGACTGGCTTTTCCAATTTCTTTACAATTAAAAGATTGTTTTACTTTTTCGTAACAGGTTGCCGAAATAACGATCTGGTTGGCAGCAGCAGCAGATTGCAGACGCTGTGCTGTATTCACGGTGTCGCCAATTACTGTATAGTCCAGCCTGCGTAAGGTGGCCGATCCGATATTACCCGAGATCATTTCTCCGCTGTTAATTCCTATAGAAACTTTAGGTGAAAAATTATTTTCAACAGGAAGGGATATAATCTTATTTCTGATGGCAAGGCTGGCATCAATGGCACGGTCTAAATGATAATCACCTTTAAATACAGCCATCACACAATCGCCTATAAATTTATCAATGATACCATTCTGTTCTATAATCTCCTTCACCATCACATCAAAATATTTGTTGAGTAGTTGAACAACGGTATCCGGTGTTTCCTTTTCGCTGATGGATGTAAAACTGCAAATGTCAATGAAAACCACCGTGGCTTCTACGGTTTCATTTTCCAGCAGCGAAGTTTCAAATTCCCTGCTGCCCATAAAGCTTAGTACATTCTCATCAACATACATTTTAAGAATGTTATTTTCCTTGATGGCCTTTAATGTTTCTCTTACCTGCTGTACGTGTTTGATTGTTTTTTCCATGGTAAGCTCCAGGTCCTCAAAATTAACGGGCTTGGTTACAAAGTCAAAAGCACCACGGTTCATAGCTACTCTTATATTGTCCATATCGCCATAGGCTGATACCATTACCGTTTTTGTAAGCGGACAGGATTCGTTTAGCCTTGTGAGCAACGTAAGGCCATCCATTTCCGGCATGTTGATGTCACTTAATACAATATCCACATCAGGGTTCAGCACCATTTTATCCAAAGCATCTTTACCATTAATAGCAAAGATGAATTCATATTGATGTTCCCTTATTTTCTGTCGGAATTTCTGCCTGATAAGTGTTTCCAGGTCGGCCTCGTCATCAGCTACCAATATTTTTGTCATGCTATCCTGGTTTTTAATTTTTCCTTTAACGAAGTAAAATCAACAGGCTTGGTTAAAAAATCATCTGCACCCAGTTTCATGGCTTGGTTGTAATTTTCATCGTCGCCGTATGCGGTTATCATCATTACCACGGGTGGTGGCTTTTCGTATTTTTCTTTAATGTGCTGCAGCAGTTCCAGGCCACTCATGCCGGGCATATTAATATCGGAAAGGATCAATACTGCTTCGTGGTCATGGCCATTCATAAACAGCAGGGCTTCCTCGCCCGAGAAGGCGAATGCCAGTTCCATTTCCCCGCTTTTTATTTCCTTACGAAACCTTTGTTCAAACAGAACCTGTACATCTTTTTCATCATCTACTACTAATACTTTCATTTGCTGGTTTTTAATATGGTAAGATAATAATAAATGTTGTACCATCACCTTCTTTCGTTTCCACCTTTAATTCACCACTATGTCCTTTGGTTACAATATCATAACTCAAACTCAATCCCAATCCCGTTCCCTGTCCGGTGGGTTTGGTGGTAAAGAAGGGTTGAAAAATTTTATCCAGTACTTTTTGTGGAATGCCGTTGCCGTTATCACTTACTTTTATTTCAAGCTTATCACCAATCTTTTTTGTACTGATTGAAACGGTTGGTTCGTAGTGACTGTCACCCTGAGCCTGTCGAAGGGTCTTTTTTTCATCAACCACATAAAAAGCATTGGTAAGCAAATTCAAAACGACTCTTCCAATATCCTGTGGAATAATATTTATTTTTTCAAGCGATGCATCAAAATCCGTTTTCATTGTTGCATTGAAAGATTTGTCTTTGGCTCTTAAACCATGATAACTCAATCGCAAATATTCATCACACAAGGCATTAATATCTGTTGGTTCTTTTACAGCACTGCTGCTGCGGCTGTGTTGCAACATGCCTTTTACAATAGCGTCGGCTCTTTTGCCGTGGTGGTTTATTTTTTCAAGATTTAGTTTTACATCTGCTGCAATGGATTTTGCTTCGTTAATATCACCCTTATCTAACTCTGTATTCATTTCATCAATCAACTCATTGCTTACTTCGCTGAAATTATTTACAAAGTTTAACGGGTTTTGTATTTCATGTGCAATGCCGGCAGTGAGTTCACCCAAGCTTGCCATTTTTTCTGATTGAACGAGTTGCGTTTGTGTGGATTTTAAATTGTTTAATGTTGTTTCTAAAACTTTGTTTGCTTTTTGTTTTTGCCGGTTGTTGCGGTAAAGAATTAATGCTGTCAGCAGAATGCCACCAAGCACAACTATCAAACCAATCATTTTTAAATTATTTGTATAGGCTGTTTTTTCTTCATCCAGTTTTTTTAAACGAAGCTGTTCATTAAAAGAAAATTTTTGGTATTCAGTAAGACTGGTTATCGTGGCATTTAAAAGGCTATCATTTAATCTGTTTGCTAATTGCTCATACTTAAAGGCACTGTCTGTGTTCTTGTTTATTTGGTTTGCGTTGGAAAGGCATTGATACGCCGCAAGCATAGAACCAGGTAAGCCTGTAATCCAAGCAGTGGCTAAAGCCTTTTTTGCATAAAACAGGCATGAATCTTTATTGTTCTGCCTGCCGTATAAAAAGGATACGCCCACGTAAGAATTGACCAGTGACCTTAAATAGTTATCTGCCACATTTACGGATATTGACCTATGGGCAAATATAAAAGCAGAATCCCACATGCCTTTGCCTGCATAAGCTCTCGCCATATTGATATATGAATTCCCGATTCTTCTAAAACCAATGGCTGCTGCAAATTTGAGACCCTTGTTCATTACCAGGATCAAAGAATCAGGAGGTAAAATATTGGCTAAACTTGCATAACCCAAAAATATTACTTTACCATTATTGATCGATTCGCCTTGTTTAACGGCTTCCTCATAAGATGACCTTTGTTTTTGCTTTTCACCCAAGGCACCCCATAAATTTCCCATCATTTGGTAATTCATACCTAAAATAGCAATCCGTGCATCATGACCGTTTTCTGCATTTGAAAATGTCCAGGGCCGCCAGTTATCTGATTCATTTTTTTCATCTTCTGCCAGTTTTATGGCCTCAGAATGGTACTCATACGATTTCATAATATTGCCTAATAATAACAGGCAATACCCTGCCTGGCTGTATGCGTCCGCTTGCCATAATTTTTTATTTAATTTTTTGGCCAGCACCAATTGCTGTTCATGAAAATATAGCCCGCTGTCAGCAATAAAATCCTGGTAATAAAATCCCAGGCTTCGGAAGGCAGCCATCTTTAGCGTATCATTCTTTTCTGTTTGTGCAGAACGTTTCAGGCTATCAGCCTGCCTTGCAGTTACATATCCCCAGGTTGCGTCTTTTTGCGCCATTATAAAAGTTGGTATCAAACAGAGCAGGAATATTTTTAGAAATATTTTCATTTTAATTTTTTGCTTTGTTTTGATGGCGGTAAAAAATTTTCGCCTGTTATCACTTTCTTTCCTGTTTTATTTTCCAATGCAAGCCTTGCATCTTTGGCTATTTTACCGCCTTTCTTTCCCGCCACTGCATTTTGTGTTATACCTTCTGCCTTATCGGTTTCAGCAATTTGCCGGGTTGATAATTCTGCCAATGCGGTGAAGATTAATTCTGCTTCGCTCATATGGTCTCTCAAATTTTGAGATTTTAAACCCTTTAAGTTCTTATGCTGCTTTACACCCAGCCCTGCCCATTCGGTGTGAATGATGTTTGTAAGGAATGCAAACTCATCTCCTTTTTTTTCACGCCGCTTTCCTGCCAGTAATCTGTAAGCTTATTTCTGGTTTCCTGGCCGGTCATTCTCTGTTGTATCCATTTTTCACTACGGCCAAGTTTTTGCCAGTTTTCTCTTGCCCTGTCCAAACTTTGTTCGGGGTCTGCAATTTCTTTCATCCTTTCATAGCCCGTTTTTGCCAGCCATTGTTTAAATGGTTCTGCTTTGGGAGATGGGATGGATTGGATAATCCTTAGCAATACCTGCGTTTCTGCAACATCTGTCTCCCTCATTTTGCCATCAATTGCTTTCATTTTCAACTGTCGACAAACTGTCGACAGTTCAAGGCCATCTTCAGTTTTAACCCTTGCTTTCATTTTAAACCAGTAGTCTCTCGGGTTAACACTTTCAGTTAATATCGAAATCACATCAATAACAGAGAAATACCATTTCTCTTCTTTTTCATCCCAATGTGTTCTTACTTTCTGCTGTTCAAACAGCTTTACTTCGTTTTTCATTTGTTAAATATTTGTTGGCAATAAAATAGCAAATGTGCTTCCTTCTCCATCTTTCGTTTCCACTTTCAATTCTCCGCCATGTGCTTTTATGATATCATAACTCAAGCTTAAACCCAAACCTGTTCCTTGCCCTGTTGGTTTGGTGGTAAAGAAGGGTTGAAAGATTTTATCAACTATAGTTTGTGGAATGCCATTGCCGTTGTCGGTAACTTTTATTTCTACTTTATTAGCAAGTTTTTTTGTGCTAATTGAAACGGTTGGTTCATATCCTTCAACTCCTGACTTCTTTTTTTCATCCACCACATAAAATGCATTTGTCAATAAATTCAATATCACTCTTCCAATATCCTGGGGAATGATATTGATGTTGCCAATTGAATTATCAAAATCGGTTTTTAATGTTGCATTAAATGTTTTGTCTTTTGCACGCAAGCCATGATAACTCAAACGTAAATACTCATCACATAAGGCATTGATATCTGTTGGTTCTTTTACAGCACTACTGCTGCGGCTGTGTTGCAGCATGCCTTTTACGATAGCGTCGGCTCTTTTGCCGTGGTGATTTATCTTTTCCAAATTTTGAATGACATCGTCCGCAATTTCTTTTGCGTCTTCAGTATTGCCATTATTTAATTCAGTTTTCATTTCATCAAGTAACTCTTTACTTACTTCAGAAAAATTATTTACAAAATTCAATGGGTTTTGTATTTCATGGGCAATGCCTGCTGTAAGTTCTCCAAGGCTGGCCATTTTTTCGGATTGGATGAGTTGCGTTTGGGTAGATTTTAAATCAGCCAATGTTTTCTCTAAAAATTTATTTGCTTTTTGTTTTTGACGGTTGTTGCGGTAAAGAAAAACAGCGAGTAAAAGAAAAATAGTGGCCCCTCCCAGTAAAAGATTATTCCTGATTTTATTTTTATAACTGATGCTTTCCGCCTCAATATCCCTTTTGCGTTGTTCTTCCTCCATCGTCATCATCTGGATTTGCTGATTGGCCCTGGTGCTGTTCAGGCTGTCGTTGGCCGCTGAATAAACTTTCCAGAATTTTACCGTGCTGTCCGCATTTTTGTTTTGATAATAATCAATCAACATTCTGGCCGGCTTAAGCGACATGTAAGCTGACGGTGTCTTTTGTACTGCTTCAATCGCCATTTTGCAATACCATGCAGCGGAATCATATTGCTTGTAATAATTAAAATGTTCCGCAATGGCCACATAGTTCATATTTAAAAAGCGGGGAGATTGTGTCCTTTTTGCAATAGCGCCCGCTTCGGCAAAATACTTTTGTGCAGTAATCTGATCCCCGCTTTTACTATACACACTGCCCATTATTGACAGCACGATAGAATTAGTTCCCATAACCTGGCTTTTAGTTTCACTCTTTAGTGCAGTTTTAGCATAAAACAAAGCGGAGTCGAGATTTCCGGCATTGAGGAAAGTAGCTGCCAGATTAGTTGTTGGAAACCACCCGTTAGCACCTTTTGATTTATTTGCATAATAGAGTGCTGACCTGTACAAGCTAAGTGCCTTATCATTTTCCAGCCTGTCTTTATAAATATGCCCCATTTGATTAAGTGCAAACCACAAGAATCCATTGTTTCCTGATTGTTCGGCAAGCGCAACGGCTTTTCGGTGTAGTTCCAATGCCTTTACATAATTACCGGTAAGCCGGTACCCCTGTCCTGCTGCACTCCATCCAGCTGACTCTATCATTATATTTTTTCTATCCCGGCCCAATGTTAAAAGTTTTTGCCCCAGGTTCAGTATCAAAATGGGAAAGCCATCTATAGACGTAGTGTAAAACGATGTATTAAGAGCTGCCATTTTATCCGGATCAGTTTCCTTTTTTAAAAGAGAGAAAATAGAATCACAGGTTTTCGTTATTTTAAATGTTGTGCTATCCTGGCTGATAGCAGTATAATTAAATAAGACAATACCTATTAGTAATAGTATTTGTACCTTCTTCATTTCAGTTAGTTGTATTTATATTGATAATAAAACATGTTCCTTTAATTTCTTTCGTCCTAATCTCCTATCCGACAACTATCCGGTCCAAACCATACCTATGCAGGTAGTATGATTGTAAATTCAGTTCCTTCCTCCTCCTTCGAATCCACTTTTATCTCTCCGCCATGTGCTTTTACAATATCATAACTTAATGATAAACCCAATCCTGTTCCCTTGCCAGTTGGTTTAGTGGTAAAGAAAGGTTGAAATATTTTATCCAATACTTTTTGGGGGATACCATTGCCATTGTCTGTAACTTTTATTTCTATATTACTGCCAATCTTTTTTGTGCTGATGGAAACAGTTGGTTCGTAGTGACTGTCACCCTGAGCCTGTCGAAGGATCTTTTTTTCATCAACCACATAAAAAGCGTTGGTGAGTAAATTCAAAACAACTCTTCCAATATCCTGCGGAATAATATTGATGTTGCCAATACTATTATCAAAATCAGTTTTTATTGTTGCATTAAAACTTTTGTCTTTTGCACGCAGGCCATGATAGGAAAGCCTCAGATATTCATCACACAAGGCATTGATATCCGTTGGTTCTTTTACAGCACTGCTGCTTCTTGAATGCTGCAGCATGCCTTTAACAATGGCATCAGCACGTTTGCCATGGTGGTTTATTTTTTCCAGGTTTTGAATTACATCGGCCATGATCTCTTTTGCATCTTCTATATTCCCACTGTCCAGTTCGGTTTTCATTTCATCGAGTAGTTCCTTGCTTACTTCACTGAAATTGTTTACAAAGTTTAAAGGGTTTTGTATTTCATGTGCAATGCCTGCCGTGAGTTCACCCAGTGAGGCCATTTTTTCTGATTGCACCAATTGTTTTTGTGCGGCCTGCAGATTGGTTAATGCTTCTTCGGCTCTTCTTTTTTCTGTCTGCAATTTTACCAGGTCTTCTTCTGCCTGTAAGGCATGTGTTTCTGCAATTTTTAAATCATTAAAACGGGTGTAGGTTAAATTAAATACTGCCGCAAAGCGTTCCAACAATTGAGTGGTTGCTTCGGGTTGTACATCCGGCGAAGCCATGCCAATTAATCCCTGGCCAAAATAAGCGATTGTCTGCACCCTGCGTTTTTGTGAAAGCCCGCCTTTAAATGGAATTTTCATTTCGTCAGCGAGATAATAAAAATAATTTTGCAATTCCGTACCTTTCATATCAATAGTTATGGACGATTTTTTATGTTTCCAGCCTTGATACATTTTCTTCACAGATTCATTCCTGTTTGTGTTTAATGTAAAATGATTGCCAATTTTTGTTCCATCTTCATTGGTTGCCCAGGCTTCAATAGTGGAGGTTTCAGTTTTAATGATGCCGATGAAAAGGCGATTGGGCTCAATGCCAAGGTTTATCAGTTGTTCAAAAATAACTATTGATGTGTCTGCCAGTTCATCCGACTTTTGCATAGCCAATGTTCTGCTTCTTACTTTCTCCAGGCCTGCTTCTATCTGTGCTTCTCTTGCCTGTGCTTCGGCATGGGCCAAATCACTGTACCGCTTGTAAGCGAAAGCAAATACATTTCTAAATCGTTTCAGTAAAAGCTTTTGATCATCATTTAATACGCCAAAATTTGATATTCCAATTCCACCGTCTCCAAACGAATAGAAGTTATACGTTAGTTGTTCAATCTGGTAAAGCCGGGGGTCTTCTTTTTCGCCATTTTTTAACCGCAAATCAATAAGATCCTGCAAGTCCTGCCCTTCAAGTATTATTTCAAAAAAAGCATCACTGCTCGATTTCATCTGTTGAACTTGTTTTTCAATGATGGGATGATCGTAGTATGACATCAGCGTAACGCTTTTACCCATATCAGGCGAATAATCATAATCCAAAAACGTTTCATTTTTTTCGTTGTGAATGTCTATGATTGAATTTCGTATCCTGGTAAAGCCAAGCTCTGACAATTGTTTATACAAAACTTCTGCAATGTCTAATAGTTCGTCAGATTTATTCAGGCTCAGGGCAACTGTTCTTACTCTTTCCAATGCTGCTTCTATCTGCGCTTCTCTTGTTTGTGCTTCTGCTTTTTGCAGATCGAGGAAACGAGTGTAAGCCTGTTCAAAAACTTTTGCAAACCTTTTTAGAATTTCATTATCATTATCCGAAAATGGTTTTTCAGCATAACGAATCATTATTATTCCTGCATTTTTTGTAATGGCAATTGACCGTGTACATGCCGGGCCTTCCATTATCAATTTCTTTTTGGCTTCCGGTACATATTTAAAATCTGAATGTTCGAAAGTATAATTGAAATAGTTGTTCTTTTCTTCAAATGAATATGTTTTTGTAAAGAAGTCAAGTCCATTTTCTTTCGGGGTAAAAATATCAGTATGGAAAGGGTGATCAAAAAAAGGAAGATGAAATGGTACTGCATATTTTTGACCTGGTGCTGCCGTCCAAAGATTAAGTTCTTTTAAATCTTCTTTATAAATATTGATGTTGATGGTATCTAATTCAATATTTAAATCTGTCATCCTTTCCAAAACAACCGTAACTACTTCCTGAAGCTCGTCCGTGTTATGCATGGCCAGAGAGCGGGAACGTACTTTTTCCAATGCATTTTCAATGGTTGCTTCCCGTGCTTGTGCTTCTGCTTTTTGCAGATCGAGAAAGCGGGTATAGGTTTGATCAAAGACCTTTGCGAATCTTTCTAATACCATGATAGTTTCAGGAGCGATAGGATCTACTAATGAAATAGAAATAAGGCCCTTAGAGAAAAAACCTGCAGCCACAAACCGACGGGCATTTGAATAATCTGTAGTATCCATTAAACCGCTTAATGCATTCCTGTGAGTAATCCAATTTGTGAGGTCCTTTCCTGCAAGTTCTATTATAATTGATTTCTTATTTGATTTCCATCCGGTTACCAGTTTTTGAATTAAGGCAGGTTCATTAATATCAAAATTATACGTGCGGTTTATTTGTGCTCCACTTCCATCTCCCCCCGTAATATTGAATTCTACAAAACCTTCTGCTTCTTTTATAATGCCTATGGTTATCTGGTGAGGCTTTTCTCCCAGTTCTGTAAATTGCTGAAATAATACGTACGCAGTTTCAAAAAGCTCTTCACTTTTTTGCATAGCCATAGTTCTGCTCCTCACTCTTTCTAATCCTGTTTCTATCTGTGCTTCCCTTACCTGAGCCTCTGCCTTTTGCAGATCAAGAAAACGGGTATAGGTGCGTTCAAATTCTTTAGCAAAGCGATTGAGTATCTTCTTTTCGTCTTCAGTTAAATCTAAAGCAGCCATTACACCAAAGCAGCCATATTTAATAAAGGCTTCTACATAATATAATCCACTGCTAAAATGTTCAGGTGTTAATGTTTCAACGCCATCGATCAATTCTTTCCATGCGGCAAAATATCCCTCCACTCCTTCAGGTGGCACAGCGTAGGAGTAAACAGGTTCACCGCTTTTCCAATCAATAAGGCATTGTTTGGTTGCAGGCTCATTTCTGTCAAGTGGATAATTAATGGCTTTACTCTTAAAAACTCTTAATCCATCTTTCTCTTCAGCCCATGCCGCCCAGAATTTGTGTTTGTCTTTTTCTTCATCCGGCAACCATAAAAAAGAAAAGGCTGAATTAATGCCAAGCAACAGAACCTGTTCGTGAAAAACCCGCAAAGTATCATCCAGCTCATTTGAATGTTGCATGATCATACTCTGTGTTCGGGTACGTTCCAATGCAGCTTCAATCTTCGCTTCCCTTGCCTGTGCTTCGGCTTTTTGCAGGTCGAGGAAACGGGTATAGGTTTGCTCGAAGACTTTTCCGAAACGTTTGAAAATATCCCAATATTCCGGATAAGATTCATGTGTAATCAACATCAGGTAGCCATGTGTAAAATAAACACAGTGCGTGATCTGATATTTTGGTATTGGAAACCCGGCATCTTCAATGTCACCAAAGGCTTTTTTCCAATCGGGAATATTAAACATATACCGGTAGGTTTCTTCCAGTTCTTTGCCTTTTGATTCCATCACGAAAAGACGATCAGGAGTGTTTCTGGCATTATAAATATTAATAAAGTAAGAATCTTCAGTATGTGGCAATCTTATCCCGGTAGACTGGACTTCTCCACCTGCAGAACTCATCCATGCAGTGGTTGAGATGTTATCATCCTTCCAGATTTGAAAACCACTTGACCAGACATTTATACCCAGGTCATCGAATTGTTTAAATAGTATTGATGCA
>JBBQLS010000026.1:0-26354 GCA_038328115.1 Chitinophagales bacterium | reverse complement strand
GTACAGAGCGTCTGATAGAAAATATATTAACCCGGAAAAACTGACAGCGTTAATCGAACTTTTGGAAGAAATTAAAAAAATGATAAACGCCCTGATAAGCTATCTGGGAAAATCTGATTTAAAAGGCCAGAAATTCAAGCTCCGGGAGAATAAATGATGCAACGCTTCAAATTACCTTCTCAACTAAGAACTAAGAACCAAAAAACCAACTACGCCTGTGCCGTTGGCCCTCCGAAATTAAACGGTATTTCCACTGCCTCCATATCCTGAATGGTTCCGTTGGCAGTTTCAAATTTCTTCACATTTTCAACCATGGCTTTCATAAAGCGCTTGGCATGAAAAGGAGTTAATATAATACGGCTTTTAACCTTGCTCTTTGGCGTACCGGGCATTACATTTACAAAATCAATCACAAACTCGGCGTGGCTATGCGTTATGATTGCCAGATTTGCATACGCTCCTTCGGATACTTCTTCTGAAATTTCTATATTGATTTGATTGGGCTGTTCGGGTAAAGTACTCATGTTGGTAATTTTTTACAAAGATAAAAACAAAGAGCCCCAAATTGGGGCTCTTTGCAAAAAACTATTTTAATGTATATATTACCTTGGTCCATTATACTTCAAAATAACTTCATATTCCCTAACGTTTGCAGTTGGATTCCATCTGAATGCCAACCGGAATGTTTTAGTTGCAGGGTTATAATCATTATTATGACCAGCCCAATTAGTAAGCGTAGCGTTGCCTGCAGAAACCACTGTTACCAGGTTTGTTGCAGGATTAACGGTAAGTGTAACACCATCAATACCAGCTACACCTGACGCACCGCCAGACCATGTAAAGGTACCTGCCGTGCCAGCTATTGGTACAGCTACTGTATAAGCTCCAGTGGTAATAAGCGATATATCGGGATTAACCGGACCCAACGGGCCACTTAATGCATCACCTTGAGGCACTCCAGGAGCAGTGTACCTTGTAACCAAACCAGATACATAAGAATAAACGCCATCATAAGCATTTTTAGCACCAATACCTATCACTTTGCTTTTGCTGGCAGAAATTTTACCATCAGCATCTACAGACATAATAGTTAAACCAACAGCATAAGCACTGCTGGGATCAAACAGAGTTGCATTTGGAATTAAAATTTCCAGATTTTTTGCAAACTCACCTGGTTTAAAAGTCATGGTAAAAGTACCAGTCTCTCCGCCTACTTTTGGATTATTAGCAGTACCTGTGAACCACGCATTGGGTAATTTGATATAATTAGTACCGTTGGCCGCATTATAAGCAGTAACCATAGCTGTATCTAATTTAATAACAACAGTCATCGTTTTTGTCAATTCAGTTGAATTTGGAATCAGCCTTTGCACATCAACACCTACAATCGAAGGCGTTGGTACAAAATCAATCGCTTTTAGCTCAAATCCGGCAGGTGTGCCACCGCCCGTAATTTTTACATATGTTGAGCCGGCGTCACCGATCGGATCAACAGTTGCAGTTTTTTTGCACGAACTCACTGCAATCACCATACCGAGTATGGGAACTATTTTAATTAAACTTATTAATTTCATATACTATTTTTTAATTGATTATTAAACAAGATTGATTAATTATCCCACCAAACTTTTGAGGTACTTTTATCTCCACCAGTTAATCTTGCTACAGCAGCACCTACGCCTGTAGGGTTATAACTATATTCATTAACTCCGTAAACAAATCTTCTTGGAATACCATTGCCGCTATTATTTGCCTGGGCAGTTGGCTGTAAATTTGGAATACCTGATTTTCTCCAATCGCTGTAGGCCTGGATACCGTTAGGGAAATGGGCTAACCATTTCTGCAAAGCAATTCTTTCCAATTTATTAGCCGTATTGCCATTTTGAGAAGCAGGAATACTTCCGTAAATATTTTGCCCTATTGAGCCTGCACCAGTACCAGAAGTGAAATTAGCAGGACCCGTAGTTAAATAAGCTGTAGGCAATGTAGCTCCCCATTGGTCAAATGAAGCTGCAACACCAGCCTCATAAAAAGTTTGAGAATTACCCGTAACCCAGCCTCTTTCAATAGCTTCAGCAATACTCAAAAGCGTAATAGAAGCTTTTACTATCGCTATAGGAGACCCTTTTGTACGCAAAGTAGGTATCAGAACTTTGGCATAACTAGGGTTAGCACTTGTAAAAGCATTTGCATTAGCCTGGTTAAGTCCATAAGGCATTGGTACGTTGGTAGCCGCAAGAACTGATTGCCTGGTATCACCTAAATTAGTTAATGCATCGTACACCGTTTTACTGAAAGCGTAATCTGACCTGCTTTCGTAAGTAGCATACCATGTATTTAAATAGGTACCATCGCTAGGGAAAAGTAATGACCAGTTGTCAGCATTTGAGGCGATGTAGCCATTTGGATTAGTAAAAGCTGCAGCAAATTGAGTAGCAGCGTAATCGCCAGCGGCAGGATATCTTTTACTTAACCTTAAGGCCATATTCATCCTTAAACTGTTTGCCAGTTTTTTCCATTTTGCATTGCTACCGGCATAACTTGTAATATCACCTTTAACTTCCGCACCCCCATCAAAGCCAGTAATTGCATCGGTTAAATCAGCAATAAGACCTTTGTAAATATCCTCTTGTTTATCGTATTTAGGATAAGGTATAGCTCCACCTTTTAAAGCCTCTGAATAAGGCACATCTCCCCAACGGTCAGTAATCGTCCAGATGTAATAATCTTTTATTATACGGGCGACTGCAATTTGATTCGCACTACTTCCCGATGCTGCAAAATTTCCACTTATAGCTGGGTCCGAATTTTTATTGATAATTACCTGTGCATCCTCAATACTGGTGGCATAGATAGCAGTCGCATCCCATTTAGGATCACTATATAAAGATCCGTCCGGGTATTGTGTTTCAGAAAAATACTGGGCAAACTCACCAGACAAAATACCCCCGGTAGTAGTACTTATACCTACAGCATTATTACCTAATCCAGATTCTGCACTGGTAAGCAGCGCTGCCGTAATAGGCTGTGTTGCAGTCAATGGGTTCACATTAGTGTTACCAAACTGGTCAATTTTGGCGCAACCCATGTTCATTACTGCCAGTGAACCGGCAGCAATGAATAAAGAGGTTAATTTATTTAATTTTTTCATTTTTAAAATTTTAGTTGTCAATATTGCAAAATTAGTACTGAATGGATTTTAATCTTGTTACCAAAATCCAAATGCTTGTTATTAGAATCCTAATTTCAGGTTAACTCCAATAGATCTGGTTCCTGGTATTTGTCCATTTTCACCTGCAATACCACTGATTTCAGATGGATCCTGATCTTTTATTTTAGAATACATCAACCATGGATTTTTCATCAATATTGAAAAAGTTGCGTTGGTTACATATTTACCTAATCCTAACCTTTCAACCGGGATTCTATATCCAAGACTAACTTCACGCATTTTAACAAAACTTAAATCATAGATACTTTCTTCACTGATATGAGTACCATCCTGAAACTGATGGAAATAGGCTCTTGCATCAAGATAATAGTCAACTGCTTTACCTGTACCATCAACACCACTAACATGAATACCGCCGCCATCTGCTACCGCATCACGTACAGGGTTTCCTTTATCATTCAATCCTGCAGTTCTTGCCGTTAAGCCAGAACCTGAACCCCAGTAATCAGACAGTGAAAAGAATTTACCACCCCAAGAATAATCAATATTTATATTAACCGTAAAATTCTTAAATAAAGTTAAGGAAGATTGCACTCCACCCGTATAATCTGGTAAAACACTACCGAAATTAACATTATCTTCTTTCACGTATCTACCGGTATTATCCAAAACAGGTACTCCATTTATGCGTTTTTTACCAATACCATATAACTGGCCCCATTCCTGACCAACCTGGTTAGAGATATAAGGAGCATAAGAACCAGCATAACTTCCCTGGCCCGAAGCCAGATTAAGACCGGTAATACTGTCTTTAATAGTAACAATAGTATTCTTTAAAAGCTTAGACCAGCTTGCTGAAAGTTCCCAGGTTACATTTTTAGAGCGTACAGGTGTAATAAAACCTTGTAATTCAACCCCTTTCTTACGTATTTCACCAGCGTTTGTAGATAAGGCAGTATATCCTGTGGCTGAAGTAATATTGATATTAACAGGGAAGTTTAAGTTTTTTCTGTCGAAGTACGTTGCACTAAAACCAAAACGGCTTTTAGCAAAACGCATTTCCAAACCAACTTCTGCTTCATTATTTGTTGAGCCGTGAAAACCAGGAGCAACAACACTATTTGGTTCAGTTGTTATAGGTTGTGCATTCCATTGATTGGCATTTAAAGTATAGCTCGGATTTAATTGATAAATTGCAAGTGGACTAATAACCTGTCCGTATGACGCCCTTATTTTACCAAAACTGATAAAAGGAATAGCCTTTTTTGTCAAATCACTAAATACAAATGAAACACCTGCAGATTTGGCATCAATATAGGGTTTTGAGGGAGCTTCTGTAGAAAGATAATCCCTTCTGAAAGAACCTTCAACAAAGATAAAATTCCTGAAACTAAAGTCTCCACTAACAAATACAGAATTACGATGTAGAGAACTAACAGCTTCCTGGGCACCTGAGCCAGAGAAAGAATTGGTAACTGGTGCTACTGAATTAGATAATGCATACAAATCAGGAATAATTAAACCTCCTTTAGTATTTGCATTATAGGTTCTTACGTATTGCTTCAAAATGTCGAAACCCGGATAAAGATTTACAGCAAAATTTTTGAATTTTTTATTGTAAGAGAATAAACCTTCTATATTCTGGCGATTATCGTTCCTGCTGGCAACACCATAGGCTGCATTTTGATTACCCTCATAAGGACTTGCCTGGCTTTGAGTAATACTTTTCTGAAGTATAGAATTGAAAGTAGTAGTTGAATAACTGGTTAATTGCTGTTTACGATATGTAAGTTTAAATTTAAGTGCATTAGTTGCTTTAAAAGTAATAGACGCATCACCAAACAGCCTGTCTTTTCTGTCTAGATTTGATATATTATCAAGGTAAGAATAGAAATTAAACCAATAGTTAGCTGTGTAAATTGTTGATGGATTTCCACCCGGGTTGGGATGATTCCAACTTGCAAGACCTCCATCCGGACCAGTCAAATTTCTCAATTCCCTTGTTTTATTCATATCCAGATCTCTGTGAAACCATGAGCTGAAAGAGCCCGAAGTTTGGTTACCGTATCCATCATCATTTTCCGCATCCCTGTTCTGGGCAACGTAATTAATGTTAGCAGCAACGGTAAAACGGCTACCTAAATCCAATGACAACGAAGTACTTAATGTATTTCTTTTTAGCCATTGTGTTGGTATGATACTCTTAATATCAAGATTTGTATAAGAAACCCTCACATTATAACCATCGCCCGCTTTAGAAAAGTTTATGTTATTATTTTTTGTTACACCTACATCGTAAAAATCTTTAATATTATTAGGTTGAGGAGTAAGCGTTGCGGTTTTGAATGAATACTCACTACCAGGATACCATGCATACCATGGAATATATTCCTGCCCGGCTATACGTGGACCCCAGCTTGCATCATTCACATAATCATGATAATATTTACCATCCAATGCTTTCCAGCCAACCGGATCTCCTGCTTTGTAGTTATATTTCATCATATCATTCTGAGCCAAAGCTCCATCACCACCAGCATAAGAATTTTGATACTTTGGTAAAACATAAACCTGATCATAAGTTATACCGCTATTAATTTCAATACCAACACCTTTTGTTTTTCTTCCTTTTTTTGAAGTTATTACAATTGCACCATTGATACCATCTGCACCAAACCTTGCAGCAGCAGCAGGTCCTTGTAATATAGTAAGATCTTCTATATCATCAGGAGTAATATCGGCAGAACCATTTGTATAAATAGTACCATCAATAACGTAGATAGGTCCGGCCCCTCCATCAGAAAGACCATTTTCACCACGTAATCTTACGGCTGAAGAAGTACCTAGTTTACCATTAGACTGGCTACGTACCTGTACACCAGCTTTACCCGCAATGGCATTATTTAAATCAGTTTCCCTGACAGTGTTTAATTTTTCTGCACTAATAACCTGTGCATTGGAAGCAGTAGCACGGGAAGTAGTTTTAATACCCATTGCACCTGTTACAACAACTTCTACCAACTCCGCTGCATTTTTTTCCATAACTGTGCTTAATACAGTCTGGGTACCTACCGGTACTTCAGTTTCCTTAAAGCCAGCTCCGGAAATAACCAAAGTTGAATTAGGATTTACTTTAAGTGAATAAGCGCCATTGGCATCGGCAGAAACGCCTGTGTTTGTGCCTTTAACTTTTACAGACGCAAAAGAAACAGGGTTACCGTCTGCATCAGTAACCTTACCGGACACCACCCGGCTTTGGGCAAATGCCAACACCCCACAGAGCATCAACATTGTAAACAGTGATAAAAATCTTCTCATGTGCATTTAATTAAGTTTAATGATGTGTAAAAATAAGGATAATTTCTTAACGTCAAAATAATGTTAAAATAATTTTCCGCATTCAAGTATCCTTTATATGGACAATAATTGATTTTAATTAGCTGCTTTCATTTCAAAAAATTGTTAAAAATGGCAGATGGCCTGTAATTTTATTTCACTTTTTTCATTCCCTTTTATTTCATCTAATCCAGTTCCAATAAGGCTTTTACCAATATAAACCGATTGTGCCCACTTAATCCAAATACTTATTTTTTTGTTAATATCATAGTTTACATTTAAGTAATATCTATACCCTTTATCATAAAAAACCGGTATAGAAAAACTATATAAAATATCGTTTTCATAGGCATAAAGGCGGCTGTTATAGCCTTCTGTTTCAAAATATTGCAGTCTTATGTTACCGGAGAAGGGTTTGAGTAACGGCTTATATATAAAATCGAAATATATTAAAAAGCCTTGTTCGGCAGCGTCTCCACGCTTATCAAACCAAACTATTTCGGTTCGGTTGCGGATTGCAATAGCCGAATTGAGCTTATAAAATACCTGTGTACGCCAGTTCTGTTTCGGTTGCTGAATTACCGGTGATAAAGTTAATTGTGCCGGGTTTGCATTTATTGCTTTTGATTCAGTATGGTATCTTGTATAGATCTCGAGTTGTTTATTGGGTTTGTAATTCAGTTGTATTAAATAATCTGAACCGGTTGAAGGTGCATCTACTCTATATCTCAGCCAGGGGAATTTATAAAAATCGGCATAAGCATCAATACGCCATACATCGTTAGGCCTGATGGTAACACCAGCATACAATCCTTTTTCATTGGTTGGATATGTACCCTCTGTAAAAGCATATGAATAAAGCGATTGGTAAGATTTGGAAATGTTGCGGTAAAGCAAACTCAGGTCAACACGGGAAGAGGCACTGATAAGCAATCCATTGATAAAAGCCATGCTAAATGAAGATGAAAAAGCTGCTTCTCCAAAAAAATGCATATTGCGGAAAGTATAGCTGTAATCGAAACTGTAATTACCAAAATTATTGCCGCTTAGTGCATATTTATTGTAAGGATCGGCAGATTTTACCAGCGGAAATTTAAATTTATATTGAACAGCATTTAAACCCAGGTGCAGGTTTTTAATCTGGTAAGAAAAATTACCACCAAATGCCAGTTGTCGTTGAATACCTTTATCATCCGTTTCGCTTTTTGTTCGGTGATAGCCCGAGGTTTGCAATGATGAAACAAAATCCTCCTGGCTTTGGGAAGTGTCAGCAACAAAATTTGCATCTATCTTTTTGTAAGAACCAAAAATGCTGAGTTGCCAATTTCTTTTCGAAAGTGTAACTGCAAGCCCACGGTGAAAATTAATTTCGCCCGCAGAATTATAGGGACGCAAAACGGCCCCTTCTCTTTTTATACTCATTACATCAGTACTTTTTTTAAAAGCCAGGGTTTGCCATTGTGTAAGGCCCTGCCCAAGGTTTACGGTAAAATCTCCGATGGCCAATGCTTTTATGATACCAAGTTTTTTTATAAAAATATGTGCAGAATAAAAATCAAACCCCAGCTTTTGTTTCCCTTTAAAAAACTGTTCGCCTGCATCTTTTTCTGCCACTATACCATACTGCAAAATATTTTTATAGTTATACTTATATCTGAACAATATTTTTTGGGCAGAGCCGGGATAGAAATTTGTAGCCGTTGATGAATCTATTAAATAACCTTTTGAACGCTCGGGTACCTGCGAAAGCCTCAAAAGTACAATGTGTTCCCCTTTTTTCAGTCTGGCTTTCAGAGCAACGGCAACTGCCGGCTGCAGGCTAACGCTAATGTATGGCCTTATTTTTTGGATGGTTACAATATCCCAACCAGGTACTGCCTGTAATTCATATATATCAATCAATTTACCAACCAGGTTACGGTACAAAATAAAATTATTAATCTGAATGGGGCTAAGAATCCGCATCTGATTTAAATCTGCCACATCAGCTGTATTAAGTTCTATCGGATTTTTAATAAACTGTATCATTAGCTGCAGGTAAGAATCATCTTCAGTTTCCTGGTCTTCATTATTTTCTGTGATGCTTTCCAGTTGCTGTTCGGTAATGGGTGTAACAGGTTCTGTAACCTGTGCAAAGGAATACAGGGAAGTAAAAACCATACATAAACATGCTAAAAAAATCCTCATTCTGCCTTTGGTTTAAAATTTATAATCAATAATAAGCCGGGCGAAAACCCAAGTTGTGGATGATAACCTGAGGAGATATCCAATCGTAAATTTTTCCATGCTACGCCTGCACCCGCATAAGCTGTTGCTGACTCGCTTATAAAACCTGCTTTTACAAAAAACTGTTTGGCAAAATGATATTGTAAGCCCGCAATTACATTTACCGCTTTATCTTCTTCCTTAATAATTTCGCTGCTTATAAAAAACCTATCGGAAGCGTCGTAACCTAATCCAAATTTATATGTTGATGCAAGTTTTTCATCTTTACTTTTTCCAAGCTTTCCTCCAACAGGATTATAAATATGTATGCCGGCATTGAATCTATCGGAGAGATGCAACATGGCACCAATTTCAAAATTTAATGTGGACGCATTTCCATAGGCCGGAATCCGGTATCCATAATAATTAAACTGCACGCCAACATCTATTAGCTTACCTAATTTTCGGGCATAAGCCAGGCCTATTTTATTTTCATTAAAATTTTTAAAGCCTGCGTAGTTCAGTTGAATTCCAAAATTGCCCAGGCGTGTTGGTAAAGAAGCGCCCAATGTATAAACACTGGTTTCGCTCAGCAAAAACCTTCGTTCGCCAAAAACACCAATACCTGCAGATTTTAATTGTGCTAATGCGGCCTGGTTGCCGGTAAAAGAAAGCGGATCATTTTGTTTTGAACTGTATGCAGATAAACTGATATAAGGTTGTGCAAGCGAGTAGCGCAGCGATTGCGCCAAAAGCAGGTTTGCATTAAAAATTAAAAGCAATAATAATAATATTCTTGTTTTCATATTACTACGTTTTGGCAATTAAGAGAGAGCCAAGGTAATAATCAGAATTTAAAAATGCAAATTTTTGATAATGTTTATAAGAAAATACTTGATTACTTTTGCGGCATGCAAATTTTAGATGGAAAGATTGTTTCACAGTCAGTAAAAGATACCGTAAAAGAAAAAACCAATCTTTTTAAAGCCAATGGTAATAAAACACCACACCTGGCGGCTGTTTTGGTTGGTACCAATGGTGCCAGCGAAACGTATGTTGCCAGTAAGGTAAAAAATTGCGAAGAAGTTGGTTTTAAAAGCAGCCTGATACGACTTGATGAAAATATTGCGGAAGCCGAACTGGTAGCAACCATTGAAAAACTGAACAATGATGCAGATGTGGATGGAATTCTGGTGCAGTTGCCCTTACCAAAACAGATTGATGAAGAAAAAATAATCAGCCTCATTAATCCCGATAAAGATGTAGATGGCTTTCACCCCATGAGCATTGGCAAAATGGTGCAGGGTTTACCCACTTTTATACCCGCAACACCTTACGGAATTTTATTAATGCTTGAATATTACAAAATTGAAACCAGCGGAAAATATGCAGTAGTGATAGGACGTAGTAATATTGTTGGCCGGCCTATCAGCATATTGTTAAGCAGAAATACATACCCTGGAAATTGCACAGTAACGGTTTGTCATAGCCGTACACAAAATTTAAAAGAAATTTGCTTACAGGCTGATATTATTGTTGCCGCTTTGGGCATACCGGAATTTTTAAAAGCAGATATGGTAAAACAAAATGCAGTGGTTATAGATGTAGGAATAACAAGGGTTGCAGATACATTGAAAAAAAGCGGCTTTGCCATAAAAGGCGATGTTGATTTTGCAAACGTGGCCCCAAAATGCAGCTATATAACGCCTGTACCGGGTGGTGTAGGGCTGATGACGATTGCAGCCTTGCTGATGAATACTTTTACCGCCTGTGAAAATAAATACAAATAAAACAGCCCCATTTTTACTCTACACAAATGATTGAAACAAAAAATTCCGATACACTTTCTTTACCTGTGATGGAGCATTTTTACACCATACAGGGCGAAGGCTTTCACCAGGGCCGGGCTGCTTATTTTATCCGCCTGGGCGGATGTGATGTTGGCTGCGTATGGTGCGATGTTAAAGACAGTTGGGATGCCGGCAAACATCCAAAAATTAAAATTGATGATTTAATTTTGAATATTGAAAGCACACCCGCAAAGCTTGTTGTTATTACAGGAGGCGAACCGTTGATGCACAACTTAGATGAGCTCACTTCCAGACTTCAATCAAAAGGTTATGAAACCAATATTGAAACTTCCGGTGCACATCCATTAAGCGGCAACTGGAACTGGATCTGTCTTTCTCCTAAAAAATTTAAAGCACCATTACCAGAAATATTACCATTGGCTAATGAATTGAAAGTAGTGGTATTTAATAAGTCAGATTTTGATTGGGCTGAAAAATATGCTGCATTGGTTTCACCTGGTTGCAAATTGTACCTGCAGCCCGAATGGGATAAAGCTGCGGAAATTACACCCTTACTTATTGAGTATATCAAAGTAAATCCGCAATGGGAATTATCGTTGCAGATTCATAAGTATATTAACGTACCGTAAAAGAAAATGTTATAATTCACTGCAAAGAATAAATTAAGAATTCATTCGTTCTATCTTTACTTACGAATTCATACAAATGCTACAAAAAAAATACTTTATCCGTAAAACAGTTTTCTCGTTTTTACTTTTTACTTTTTCATTTTTAATCTCCAACGCTCAATGGTACGATCCGGAAAAAGTAAACAAAAAAGCCGGTGAAATTTATGGTCAGGCTTATGAAGAAGCTACAGCCGGTAATTACAGTGCTGCATTTAAACATTTAGATGAAGCACTTGCACTAGACCCTAAATTTGTGGATGTATTTTTATCCCGTGCAGGTATTTATGCAGAACAAAAAAACTATGCAGCTTCTGTTGCCGATTTTGAAACCGGATTGAAAATGGATTCTGTTTATTCAAAAACCTATTTACTGCCTTATTCAATCTCATTAGCGGGCGTTGGTAAATTTCAACAGGCGCTAAATGCTGTCACAGAATTTTTAGCAAATCCAAAATTAAACCCACAAAGTATAAAGGCTGGTAATTATCGTAAATCGGTATACGTTTTTGCAGTAGATTATGAAAAGAAACATCCTGTAAAAGATTATGTTTTTGCCCCGGTAAATTTGGGCGACAGCATCAACACAAAAGATCTGGAATATTTTCCTTCCTTAACAATTGATGGCAGCAAAATGATCTTTACACGCCGCATTGCAGGTGATGAAGATTTTTACGAAAGCAATTTTATTAACGGTAAGTGGAGCAAAGCAAAACCACTTGGTGGCAAAATAAACACCAATCTTAATGAAGGTGCACAAAACATTTCACAAGATGGGCAACTGTTGATTTTTACCGGTTGTAATTATCCCGAAGGTGAAGGAAGTTGCGATCTTTATTTTTCTGTAAAAACAAATAATGGCTGGAGTGAACCACAAAATCTGGGACCGGTTGTGAATACCGATTTCTGGGAATCTTCTCCTTCCCTATCGCCCGATAAAAGAGACCTGTATTTTGCAAGCAGCCGTGCTGGCGGCTTTGGCGGGCGTGATATCTGGGTTACTCACCGCTTACCAACAGGTAAGTGGAGCCGCCCCGAAAATTTAGGTGAAGCCGTAAACACCAGCGGCGATGAAAGCTGTCCCTTTATGCACGCCGATAACGAAACCCTTTACTTCAACAGCAACGGCCATCCAGGCTACGGCATGACAGATCTTTTCTTCAGCAAAAAAGTAAACGACAGCAGTTGGCTTGAAGCCGAAAATTTAGGTTATCCTGTAAATACGATTGATGATCAGGGCTCATTAATTGTTGCTGCTGATGGCAAAACCGCTTACTATGCCAGCGATGGAGGAGACAGCAAGGGTGGTCTTGATATTTATTCCTTTCAATTAAGAGAAGATATAAGGCCATTAAAAACTTTGTGGGTAAAAGGAAAAGTATTTGATAAAAAAACGAATGTTGGTTTGCCATCTGCAGTTGAGTTAACCGATTTAAAAACCGGCAATATCATCAGTAAGCTACAAACAGATGAAGACGGTAATTATCTGGTTACATTGCCAGTTGGAAAAAATTATGCCTTTAATGTAAACCGCAAGGGCTATTTATTTTATTCAGATAATTTTTCATTGGCAAAAAACAGCCCCGATTCTGATTTTATTGTAAACATTCCGTTACAACCTATCGAAAAAGGAGCCAGCATTGTTTTAAAAAATATCTTTTTTGAAACAGGGAAATTTGATTTAAAAAATGAATCGAAAAGCGAACTGGATAAGTTGGTTAAGCTCCTGAATGAAAATCCCAATTTAAAAATTCAGATAGACGGGCATACCGATAATGTAGGACAGGAGAAAGATAATCTGTTACTGTCTGCAAACAGGGCAAAGTCTGTTGTAGGATATTTATTAAGCAAAGCCATTAATACCCAGCGTCTTACTTACAAAGGATTTGGCTCGGCAAGACCTGTTGCAGGCAATACAACAGAAGTTGACCGGGCTTTAAACCGCAGAACAGAACTTTCCATTACCGGCAATTAAAAAAAGGTATCTTTATAAGGAAAATAAAATATTTATGGATACTATTTTAAAAGGCAACGCTGATGAAATTAACCAGAGCCTGATAGATTTTATAAAGAAATCATTTAAAGGAAAAAAAATTGCTGTGCATATTTATGAAGATGAACAGGATGAAACTGAATTTCTGTTGAGTAATCCTGAAACAAAAAAAAGACTGCTGGAATCTATAAATAATGTGAATGAAGCCAAAAATTTAAAAGAATTTTCGCTAGAGGAAATTGAAAAAATGACTTTATAAATGCTGGCAAAATGAGAAAAGTGATTTTTGAAAAAAATGCAGTAGAAGATTTTGAGTTTTGGACAAAACAGGACATAAAAATATTAAAGAAAATAGCTGAATTGATACTGGCAATTAATAAAGAGCCTTTCTCTGGAATTGGAAAACCTGAACCGCTAAAAGGAGTTTTAAAAGGTTATTGGAGCAGAAGAATAACTGATGAACATAGAATTGTTTAAACGATTACTGCGGATGCTGTAATTATAATTTCCTGCAAAAGCCACTACAAGATTTAATTCACCTATGCCCAACGATCTGCTTTACCAAATTGCTCTCACCCTTGTTCCCAACATTGGCGATGTACACGCCAAAGCATTGGTGAACCATTATGGGGATGCTCAATCCATTTTTAAAGCAAAGAAAAAAGATCTGGATGCCATGGAAGGCATTGGAACCGTAAGAGCAAAATCCATCAAAGATTTTACAGATTTCAGCAGCTCGGAGGAAGAGATAAAGTTCCTGGAAAAATATAAAATAACACCGCTTTTTATCAGCGGTGAGAATTATCCAAAACGTTTATTGAATTGTTACGATAGTCCTGCATTGTTATATTATCGTGGCAATGCCGATTTAAATACTTCCCGGATAATTTCAATTGTTGGCACCAGAAATAATTCTGATTACGGCAAATCGGTTTGCGAAAAAATGGTTGAAGATCTGCAGGCAGAAAATGTTTTAATAGTAAGCGGCCTTGCATTTGGTATTGATACCATTGCACATAAAGCTGCACTTAAACATAACCTGCAAACCGTTGCTGTGCTTGCACATGGGCTCGACAGGATTTATCCAACGCAAAATAAAACACTGGCAAAACAAATAACAGAACAAGGCGGTTTGCTTACCGAATTCATCAGCAATACAAATCCCGATAAACAGAATTTTCCAAAACGGAATCGTATTGTTGCTGGTATTTGCGATGCGGTAATTGTAATTGAAAGCAGCAAAAAAGGAGGTTCACTCATTACTGCCGAATTAGGCAATGGTTACAATAAAGATGTATTTGCAATTCCAGGGCGTATCAACGATTCAAAAAGTGAGGGCTGCAATTATCTTATAAAAAACAACAAGGCTGCACTCATAAATTCAGCCAACGATTTTTTAGAAATGATGAACTGGGCTTCTGTCGCAAAACCAACAGCAAAAAAACAACGGGAACTTTTTATTGAACTTACCACCGATGAAAAAATTGTGGTAGATATTTTACAGCAGCAGGAAAGTATTCAGATTGATGAACTATATTTTAAAAGCGGTTTAAGCAGCAGTGCGGTTGCAACAGCACTGCTAATGCTGGAAATGCAGAATGTAGTTTTAAGTCTGCCCGGCAAAGTGTACAAGCTGGCCTGAGAAATTTTTAATTTTTAATTTTTAATTTCTCGCCATATCTTTGCCTATGGCAACAATAAATAACTCCGCAGCTAAAAGCAAATCCAAAAAATTTTACGACGGCTTAACTTTTGATGACGTTTTACTCATGCCGGCCTATTCTCAAATTTTGCCCCGTGAGGTAAATATCAGTACACAACTTACAAAGACCATTACGCTTCATGTGCCCATGCTTAGTGCCGCTATGGATACGGTAACAGAAGCCTCATTGGCCATTGCACTGGCACGTGAAGGCGGCCTGGGCATTTTGCATAAGAACATGAGTATTGAGCAGCAGGCCGACCAGGTGCGTAAAGTAAAAAGAAGTGAGAACGGTTTGATACTGGACCCTGTTACCCTTAGCCCCGATGCCACTATTGGCGAGGCTCTGCGCATTATGAGGGAAAATAAGATTGGTGGCATACCCATTGTGGATGCTGCACACAAATTAGTGGGCATACTTACCAACCGCGACTTGCGTTTTGAAACCAATTACAAAGGCAAAGTAAGTTCAGTAATGACCAAAGAAAACCTGATACTTGCCCCTGAAGGAACCGACTTAAAAAAAGCAGAACAAATCTTCAAAAAAAATAAAATTGAAAAATTACCGGTGGTTAATAAGGCTGGCAAACTGATCGGTCTTATCACTTTCAGTGATATCTTAAAATTAAAATCGCATCCTAATGCGGTTAAAGATTCTTTCGGCCGTTTATTGGTAGGTGCCGGTGTTGGTATTACATCCGACATCATGCAACGTGTGGAAGCACTTAACCATGTTGCAGTAGATGTAATTTGTTTAGACAGTGCGCATGGCCATACAAAAGGCGTAATGGACGCATTAAAAAACATAAAAAAGACTTTTAAAAACATGCAGGTCATTGCCGGTAATGTGGGTACAGGCGCAGGCGCAAAAGCTTTGGCAGATGCCGGTGCGGATGCTGTGAAAGTAGGTATAGGACCGGGTTCTATATGCACCACTCGTATTGTAGCCGGCACAGGTGTACCACAAATTACAGCCGTAATGGAAGCAGCCGCTGCTTTAAAAAATAAAAATGTTGGTATCATCAGCGATGGTGGCATCCGTTACACAGGCGATATGGTAAAAGCATTGGCAGCCGGTGCCAGTTGCGTAATGATGGGCAATGTTTTTGCAGGTACCGAAGAGAGCCCGGGAGAAACTATAATTTATGAAGGCAGAAAATTTAAGCAATACCGCGGCATGGGCTCACTGGGTGCTATGGCACAAGGCAGCAGCGACCGTTATTTTCAGGATGTGGAAGACGACATCAAAAAATTTGTTCCAGAAGGCATTGAAGGGCGTGTTGCTTTTAAAGGAAGTTTACAGGAAGTGGTACACCAATATACCGGTGGGTTAAGGGCCGGAATGGGTTATTGCGGTGCAAAAAATATAAAGGAATTGCAAAACGCAACGTTTGTAAAAATTACCAACGCAGGTATGAGAGAAAGTCATGCACATGATATTGCGATAACGAAGGAGGCGCCTAATTATAGCCCCCTCTAACTCCCCCAAGGGGGAGGAAATGGAGGAGATTGAAATGAAGATTATGCTTTTATTTTTTTTGAGCCCGGCATTAAATCTTTTATCAGCTTCATTGGCGTCGCACCCTTGTACTGCATATCTTTATTAAGCTTTTATCGAAGTGATTTGTACAGCAATGGAAAAAATCTCGAATTTAAAATACTCCAACTTCCAGTTCCCTCTCTCTTGGAGAGGGGTTGGGGTGAGGTCAATTACAGCAATGAAAAAAATATTTTCCTATTTTTTACTTTTTAATTTTTACTTTTTAATTTTTAATTCAGCTAAAGCCCAGGATTCATCCCGCCTCCGCATTTCCCTGCTCACCTGCACGCCCGGCGAAGAGTTGTATTCAACATTTGGGCATAGCGCTTTCAGAGTGGTTGACAGTACCAGCTTAACTGATATTGTTTACAATTACGGCACATTCAATTTTGATGACGATGGATTCTATTTAAAGTTTGTGCAGGGTAAATTATTGTACTACGTATCAGCCGAATATTTTAAAGATTTTAAAGAACTGTATCAATCAACCAACCGCGGCATTACCGAACAGGTTTTAAATTTAACCGCAGCGGAAAAAATAACCATTCAGCAATTTTTAAATAATAATTTAAAAGAAGAAAATAAGTTTTATAAATACGATTTCTTTTTTAACAACTGTACAACCAGATTAAGAGACATCCTCAAAGAAAATAACGACTCTTCTTTTACACAAACAACTGTAATGCCACCCGGCAGCAGCGTCAGGCAGGCCATTCATCAATACTTAGATAAGAATAATAAGGAATGGAGCAAATTAGGCCTCGATATTCTGATGGGCAAGCCCTGCGATTCTAAAATGACGGCTGAGCAAATGCAGTTCCTTCCCGACAACCTGATGAAAAGTTTAGACAGCAGTAAACATAAAATGGTTTTATCATCACAAAATTTATATCCCATTACAAATGAAAATACAAATAAATCTTTCTTTACTCCGTTTGTAATTTTTTCTTTACTCGCAATCTTTATTGTTTTAATCGGGTATGTTAAACACAGGTTTGCACAGGCATTCCTGCAGGGATTTGATGGTCTATTTTTCTTCCTCACAGGTATCCTTGGCATCATTATATGTTTTATGTGGTTTGGTACCGATCATAGCATGACCAAGGATAATTTCAATCTTATCTGGGCATGGCCAACACATTGCATCATCGCATTTTTTGTAAACAGCAAAAAAAGTTGGGTACAAAAATATTTTAAGTTTACTGCAGTAGCTTTGATGGCAGTTTTAATAAGCTGGTTCTTTTTACCGCAGCAAATGAATAGTGGATTAATACCCATTGTATTGCTGCTTATTTACCGCAGTGCAAAAAAGTCATTGCCCACGAATTAACACGAATAGAACATGGTCTGACGTCCCGTCTGACCATGGGTTATTGCCACAGAGGCTTCAACAAGCTCAGTACTAAAGCACAATAATAAATGCAATCAAAAACCTTTACCTATCAATCCTCAAAAATATTCTACCGCACCATTGGTAATGGCCGGCCCATTGTTTTAATACATGGCTTTGCCGAAGATGGCGACATCTGGACTAATCAAATTGACTTTCTTAAAAATCATTTTCAATTAATAATACCCGACCTACCCGGCAGCGGCAAATCAGAAATGATTACAGACATGAGCATAGAAGGCATGGCTGAATTAATAAAAGAAATTATTGTTCTTGAGCTGCAAAAGTTCCTCCGCCAACCGGCGGAGGCGGAGGGGGTTTTTCTTTTAGGCCATAGCATGGGCGGTTACATTTCTCTGGCACTCGCCGAAAAATATCCCGAACTGATTTCTTCGCTTGCACTCGTTCATTCATCAGCATTTACCGACAGTAAAGAAAAAAAAGCCAACCGCTTAAAATCAATTGAGTTTGTAAAAAAGAATGGCGCTTTTGAATTTTTAAAAGCAGTTATTACTGATCTGTTTACCGAAACATGGGCAGCAAATAATGCAGAGCAGGTTGATAAACAAATTGAAAAGAGCCGGCAGTTTACCGATGAAGCAATCATTGCATATTACCAGGCAATGATAAACCGGCCAGACAGAACGCATGTTTTAAAAGGCTTCGGCAAACCAGTTCTTTTTATCATTGGCAAACACGATAAAGCAGTACCTTTTGAGCAAAGCATGCAACAGTGTTATTTACCCAATATTTCATACATACATATTTTACGCAACAGCGCCCACATGGGCATGCTGGAAGAAGCTGAGAAAGTGAACCAGGCAATTTTCCAGTTAATTTCATCCCAATAATAACAATACGTATCAAAAGGCAGCGTTTTTCAGTATTTTTAAGTCTTATAATTGCTTTAAATAACGGTATGAAGAAATTCTTATTTGTAATTCTGTTTTCTTTTTTTGCCTCCATTTCATTTGCCAATCATACCAAAGGCGGATGGATGTATTATGAATATCTTGGAGTTGGTAATACTTCAAATACCTTAAAGTACCGGATTACTTTGAAGCTTTATACTATTTGCTCTTTAAGCTCCGGACAATTTAACCCTACCATTAATTTTTCAATTTTTGATGGCGCAACTAATCAGAGACTTAATGATGTCTCCGTAACATATACCAATGACCCCAATATACAAAATTGCAATACGCAGGAATGCCATCCATGTATAATCCAAATCCCCTTAATTTGTTATAAAATCATCACTTATCAAACTATTGTTGATTTACCAAAAACAACAAGTGGATATACCATTGCTTACCAAAGATGTTGCAGAATTACAGGCATTCAAAATATTCAATCTCCATCAAATAGTGTTGGAGAAACGTGGACAGTAAAAATTCCCGGAACAGCAATCGCCGGTGCCGAAACCAATTCAAGTGCCCGATTTTCTCAAAACGATACCGCCATCATTTGTGAGGGTAACAGTTTTATTTTTGATTTTAGTGCCACAGATATAAATAACGATTCTCTGGTTTATAGTTTTACAAATGCGTACACCGGAGCAGACAATGTTAACCCTGCTCCTGGCAGTGCTTCTAATCCGCCATATGCTTCCGTTCCTTATGCTGGTGGATTTTCCGGGTCACAACCTTTGGGCAGTGGAGTTACAATTAATTCTGCAACTGGTTTTGTAACTGGTATTGCTCCTTTGTCGGGCATTTACGTTGTAACTGTAACTGTAAGCGAATATGACAGGCGTACTAAGACTAAAATTGCTGAAGTACGAAAATCACTGCATATAGAAGTTGCCAACTGCTCATTAACCGAAGCAAAATTAGACCCTCAGTATCTTAGTTGTGATGGATTTACTGTAGATTTTACAAATAGAAGCGGCAGCAATATTCAAACTTATTATTGGGATTTTGGCGATAATAATACATCCACACAACCTGCCCCAAGTCATACGTATGCAGATACCGGTGTTTATATTTTAAAACTTGTTGTAAATCGTGGATTACTATGCTCAGATTCTACAACAGCACCTGTAAAAGTTTATCCAGGCTTTATTCCTGATTTTGATGGATTAGGTCAATGTAAAAACATTCCTGTACAATTCAATGATAGAACTTTTGCCAGGTATGGAGATCCCAGTGTGTGGTCCTGGCATTTTGGTGATCCAACATCAGGTTCAAACGATAGTTCACAGCAGCAGAACCCAACTCATATTTATGCAAGTCCAGGCACATATACTATAACCATGTTTGTACAAAGCAGCAAGGGTTGTAGTGGTACGATATCTAAAACCATCGATATCCTTTCCCAACCTCCATTAAGTGTAGTTGGCGATACATTAATTTGCAATATTGATACCCTGCAGTTAAATGCAATAGGCAGCGGCACATTTTTATGGAGTCCCAATTACATGATCAATAACGTAAACATTGCCAACCCATTGGTTAGTCCGGATGTTACTACAACCTACTCCGTACAACTTACCGATGCCTTTGGTTGCCAGGGCAGCAAACCGGTAACCGTAAAAGTAGTAGATCACGTAACACAATTTGGCGGGCCCGATACTACCATCTGTAAAACAGATGCCGTTGTACTGCAACTTGCCGGCGATGCCCTGCATTATGTATGGACGGAAAACCCGGCAGGCAATACCTTAAATAACCCCACCCTAAAAAACCCAACAGCAATCCCATTGGTTACTACCACTTACCATGTGGTGGGCAATATTGGTAAGTGCATTGCCGAAAACGATATTAAAGTTACTCCAATACCTTACCCTGCCGCTAATGCCGGGCCCGATACTTCTATTTGCTTTGGCAATTCAGCACAACTGAACGCATCGGGCGGCAGTATTTACAGTTGGAGCCCTGCTGCATTTTTAACTGCGATCAATATTCCCAATCCTATGTCGGTTAAGCCAACCGCTGGTGTGCGTTACATCGTTACCGTTCGTGATGTTTTGGGATGCCCCAAACCAGTAAAAGATACCATGTTTGTTTTTGTTGCAAAAATAAAAGCTTATGCAGGCCCATCAGATACTTCTGTTGTTTTGGGCCAGCCTTTGCAGTTAGGAGCAACAGGCAGCATTAATTATTCCTGGACAGCAACCACCTGGTTAGATGATCCTTTAATACATAATCCCATATCGCTGCCACAAAATGATATTACATACACGGTAAGAGTAAGCAATAACTTTGGTTGTTATGATGATGCCAGCATACGGGTGCATGTGTTCAAAATTAAACCCGACCTGCTGGTGCCCAATGCTTTTACGCCCAATGGCGATGGTACCAATGATATTTTTAAACCCATCCCTATCGGTATGAAATCGGTTGACATCTTTAGGGTGTACAACCGCTGGGGGCAAATGCTATATTCCGGCAGCGGAAACGAAGCAGGCTGGGACGGAACCTTCGGCGGCAAAAAACAAGAAACTGCCACTTATGTATGGTACGCTGAAGCTGTGGATTATCTAAATAACAAAATTGCAAAAAAAGGTACTGTAATATTGATAAGATAATGCAAGCCAGGTGTTACCATAAGCAATACGCAGGTTTATTCTTGCCCACATACAGTTTATAGCGGCTACCCCAAAAAAAAATCCGTTTTCTGCAAACTGTTTTCCCTATTTCGCAGGCCATGTTTTTTTCTTTGCTTTTCTTTGCTGCAAATTTTACAATATGGGCACTAAGCCAACCACCCAAAACCGCATGCGTATTTACCACCGTTACCTCGGCTTTTTTTTAGCGGGTATTATGGCAATGTATGCCATCAGTGGCACCATACTTATTTTTAGAGATACCGATTTTTTAAAAAGGGAAAAATTGGTAAAAGAGCAGTTGAAACCCGGACTTACTGCCGATGAACTGGGCAAGGCAATCCGTAAGCGTGATCTTAAAATTGATTCTGTGGCTGGCGATATGCTTTTGTTTAAAGGTGGAAGCTATAATACACAAACTGGTGCTGTAAGTTATACCAACAAATCGCTACAGCCGTTTGCCGAAAAGCTTACACACCTTCATAAAGCCAGTACCAAAGAACCGCTCTTTTTCCTGAATGTATTTTTTGCGGCATCGCTGCTTTTCTTCGTAATATCTTCTTTCTGGATGTTTATGCCCAAGACCAGCATTTTTAAAAAAGGACTTTATTTTACGCTTGCCGGCATTATACTTACCGTGGTTTTATTGTTTTTATAAACAGAAAAAGATGAAAGCTGATCACCCCATCATCAACCATTACCTAGCTTTTTCATTTCGCCGGGCGGTACTGCCATACCAGGTTTGCCGGATTTATTGCTATTTCAAAATGATGTATAATGCAATTTTAAATACCGTGTATAGGGCATAAAATGTGGGGATTCCGTTACACAAATAATCCCCTTTTGCACGCCTGATATATGGGCATACGGCAACATTCAAGGAAGAAATGTACCATGGCACACTTATTGAAACATAGTTAACAGAACATCTTCAACCTTAAAAATTACAACTATGAAAAAGTTTTTACTTTGCATGTTGTGCAGCTTTTGTGGAGTTGCTGCTTTTCCGCAGATATATCCCGATAACACACAAACCGCATCAAATTTAAATCAGTCATCTCCCAACATTGCTAAAACTGCATACACTACCAATTTAAATGGTAAACTGATGCAGGCGTATCCAAACCCTGCCAGGGATGAGGTCGTTATACAACACGTTGCTTCTGCAGACAGGGCTGTTATATACATTATAAATATGGATGGCAAAATTTTACAACAACAAACGGTGATGCCCAATACCTTGCAAAGTGAATTGCACATTGGCACGCTTGCCAGAGGTATTTACATCATCAGGTTCGACAATGCAATGGGCGATGTAAGAACGCTGAAGCTGGTAAAAGATTAGGTGCCTGTATTTTTTTATTGAATGCACTCAACATTGCCCCAACAAGTATAGAAGTGCGGATTGGATGCAGAGCTTAAAGTATAGTACAGCCTATGTCTTCCTACTGACACCACAGGTAAAATATATAAATCCAACCCGGAAGTTGTTGGTGGAGGATAGGCATTCGACTGTAGCCTGACTGCTTTCTTAAAAAGCGGGTTCATCAAACTATCTACATAAACAAGTTTTAAGACAAACTGACCAGCATACCCGTTCGGGAAACTGAAATGCATTCCATGAGGTGCTGATAAAATGAACGGATTTGGATAAATGGCGTTGTATCCATTGGATTCAAGTACCTGCGGCGGCGTTGTGGTGCCGGTTAAATTAGTTGTATCGAGGCTGGTAAATAAATTCAATTCCTGTGCGGTAAATGCAGTTGATTTCCATTGCCCATCCCCGGGCCCGGTAAGCAAATTGCCTGAAATATCAAACCGCCATTGTTTTAATACATCGATCTGGGTTGATTGTGGAATTGGTGTCGGTGTTTCTTTATTCCCACACCCACATAACAGGATAAAAAATAAAAAAGTGCCGGATAGTTGTATTGTTTTCATTTGAGATCATTTATGGGTATTACTTTACAAACTTAGATATTTTTTACATGGTCTTGCTCACAGATTATCAATTTAACTTGCTTCGGGTTGACGCCTTGATGCCGGCATACAATTGACCGCGATGGAAAAAGATGCGGATGTAAAATAAGTTTTCACTTTTCGAAGCCGGTTACAAACCGGTACAACTGAAGAGGCATCAGGTGATCCCAAAAGCTTTACGTTTTAATTTAATGATTTGAGAAGGGAACACCTGCGCCAAACATACTTGGGCAAGATGGTAGACTATGAATTTACCCCATAACCTGCTCCATATAATTAACAAAACTGCCGGAATTTCTATATGAGTAGGTATTTTGGACATGCTTTATTGCTGCCTTTAAATAATCAATAGTATAATGTTCCAGCATTTTCTGGTACAATTCAGGAAAAATCTCCTTATCCTTTTCACGTTCAGCGGTACTGATACCCCAACCGTATTCATCAGTTTTATTTAGCAATGTTTTTAACAGCAAAGTTTTATCCGTACGTGCCATTGGTTCAAAATAAATAAGAATTAAATGGTAGCGGGTATATCCATCAATATACTCTATCATTTTTGTATATTTTTTTTCATGGTCGGCTAACCTGAAACAAAATACTGTGGCAGCGGTACTATAATTCCGGCTACTGCTACGGGCCCTGGAAAGTATTTTTGTACGCCACTTTTTCTTTTCCTCCTCATCCTCCATGTGTGTAAAAATATACAGGTAATCATCAAAATTAAAAGTATAAGGAAACAATTGTTTAAGCACATCAGCCAAACCATTTTCATTTTTACTAATGGTAAAAATACCTTTAAGAAAAATGAGGTAAGGTATATTATATTCTTCTTTGTAGTTGCCGGCAATCTGTTTTAAACAATAATTTTCTGCCAGTTTATACTGTTTTATTTCAATAAGCGATTCAATCAGTTTTTCATTGTAACTGTTGCTCCATTCAATGGGTTTAAAAACTGCATAATATTTTTTAAACAGGCCATACTGCACTGCAATATCAAATGCCAGTTTTGTGTAGGCAGAAGTGTAATCCACCCTATCGTTCCTGGTTTTGCTGTACTGGATTATTATCAGGTCAATCAGCAGGTTCCTTCTTGTTTCAGTACTTACGCTGATAATGTTTTGAAGATGTTGCAGATAATGTAACCTGATTTTTTCGCTATCATGTATTTGGTCTATAAAATACCGCGTGGCTGTAGTCCATCCGGCTTCATCATAAATATCCGAAACAGTTTCAACACATTTTTTCAGCAAGGCATCTACATAGCCGTTTATTTTTCTGCTGTTTGTTATCAAACTTTTATCAATCATCAAACAACAATCAAGCAGTGTATGAAAATTCCGGAACTGGCTTTCATTAATTGCATCTGCCTGGTATTGTGCAACTATAGGTGCATGCAGTTCGGTCCAGAGGTCAATAATTTTTTTTAAAAGAGTAGGGTCAAGGTTCTTTTTATTTTTCACTATTGCCTTTACAGCATCTTTTGTAGTTGTTACAATTTCTTCGGGGGTAAACTGCCGGTGTTTAGCCGTAAAATGATGAATAAAGGCAAGCTCCAGATCCGCATTTTTCTGTAACACATTCCTTATCCAGTCTTTCAGCTCATGCAGTGCTGCATCATCCAGCAGTGGTTCGCTTTTACTCACTTTTGCCTTGGCGGTTACCGTTTTTTTTACTTTTTTCTCTCCGGCAATATACATCAGCAAGGCAGCTTTGTGCCTGCAGAAATGCTGGTTGTTTGTGCAGTCGCACAAGCTGTCTTTAATTTCTCCGCTTTTTAACAGGGTGATGGATACATCAAAACTTTCTGCCCCTTCATCTACGTAAGCCACATAATAACCTTTTTCTACCTCATCACATTCCCTGATGATATTTTTGCCTGCCAGTTTCAGCAACTCCTTTGTAAGTGTTGTTGTATAATTTTTAAGATTAAGTTCCATTTAATTTTTTTGATTGGCTTCAAAGCATTTAAGCTACGGCTTATCATTAATAGTGATAAACAGCCTGGTAGCATAAAATACGTGACAGTGCTGTTATCCGGATATTTTCAAATTGTAAGCTTTCAATTGGTCATCAACCCATTTTATCAGTTCCTCATTTTTAAACTGATACCATTGTTGCTGGAGGTCAGCATATTCCTGTAAACAGAACTTAAATTGTTGAAAAGGCTTTCTACGGTTGATTGCTTCTTTAAAATACAAACTGGTTTTATCATCTGCTATATTGCTAATGAAAGTCTCTATCAACCTGAATGATTCATGGCTTTCCATACCTTCAAAGGCAATATATTCTTTGTAATTATTTTCAACTCTATTTATGCTATCCTCCCACATTTCTTCTTCAAAACCTGCGTGCCCCTTTAATTCATCGGGATAACTTTCAATATCGCCAGTTGTAATATGATAAAAGCACTTCATGCCGCAGTCAATATCCTGCGCAATTTCTTTGATTTTTTCGGGTGTAATATTTACCGGCATTTTAAATAAGAGGTTTGTTTTTTAATATAATCGCAAGCAACTTCAAATTTAATAAATACAGGCTGAAATAGAAAATTGCTTTGGTTTTCTTCTTCGCCAACTTTGTATTTTGATGATATATATCTCGATGTAAGCTTCCCAAAGTTCGGCCATAAGGTGAAGGGTTGCTGGCGCAGATATGCAGCATGGCTTTGTGTGTTAGCGTATCTGTGCATGTAGTGAGGTGTGGCTGTTTCGGTTTTGGCAGCCTTCGTTGGCGCAGATATGCCACCGCACTTTTCCTGGCTGCATATCTGCGCCAGTAAATGTAAGACTGCGTCAGATGGCGCTGTCACACAGGTAACAGCAGCCTTGTTGCTTCCTTACCCGATCATTTTTTCATAACCAGCGAAGGTTGTTTAAAAACCCTTGATTGTGCAGGTTTGCCGCCGTATAAGGGGCAGTAGTAATCCAGTGCATTCAGTGCCTGGCTATAAGTTAGCCAATAGTCGGTTACGCTGCCGGTAAATACAAATCTGCCTGTATAGTTGTACATATCC
>JBBQLS010000025.1:0-26454 GCA_038328115.1 Chitinophagales bacterium | reverse complement strand
AAACCATGAAATTGATTACAAAATTTACGGAGAAGAACTTCAGTTTGTAGAAATTGAATTAGACCCCAACGAAACCGCCATTGCCGAAAGCGGCGCCTTTATGATGATGGATAACGGCATTGAAATGCAAACCCTTTTTGGCGATGGCAGCCAGCAGCAGGATAACAGTTTGCTGGGTAAACTATTCAGTGCCGGTAAAAGATTGCTGGTGGGCGAGAGTTTATTTATGACGGCATTTACCAACATGGGCCAGGGAAAAAAGAAAGTAAGTTTTGCGGCACCATACACCGGTAAAATTGTGGTGTTCGATCTGCAGCAACTCGGCGGCAAGATCATTGCACAAAAAGACGCATTCCTTTGCGCTGCCAAAGGCGTAAGCATTGGTATTGAATTTCAACGAAAGCTGGGTACCGGTATTTTTGGCGGCGAAGGTTTTATTATGGAAAAACTGGAAGGCGATGGCCTTGCCTTTGCACATGCAGGCGGTTATGTGATAGAAAGAGAATTGCAGGCCGGCGAAATTTTAAAAGTAGATACCGGTTGCGTGGTTGCCTACACCGCAGGTATTGATTTTGATGTGGAAATGGTACGTGGTATTAAAAACTGGATGTTTGGCGGCGAAGGATTATTTTTTGCCAAACTAACCGGCCCCGGTAAAGTGTGGTTACAATCTTTGCCCATAAGCCGTTTGGCAGGCAGGTTGCAGCAATACACTTATAAGCGTAAAGAAGAAGGAAGTATTTTAGGCGGGTTGGGTAATTTGCTGGATGGGAGGGAATAAGCAAAATTTTTAAACTATTTTAATTCAAACTTGTAGAACCCAAGATTTTTTGGGCTGTGGCAATCTGCGGGATTTACGCAATACTATTCTACATTTCATTCACTATGAAACTTTTGTTCTCACTTTTGCTGACTCTCTTTTCTAATTTGACAAATGCTCAAACTGGAAATTCATACTTAAAGGACTTATCGACCTTACGCAAAATACTTGAAAAGACACCTTCATTTAAAGCACAAATAAAAGGACAAAAACTGAAATCTTATAATGCGTTATATAATACTTTATATTCCGACACGGTAAATAAAATGACTGACTTCAAGTATTTTTATAACCTTTCCCAATTGATTTTTCCGCTACAGGACAATCACATATATTTTTATCAACTCCCTACTGACAAATATTTTAATGATAAAGAAGGAACTGATTATCCTTTCTGTAAAATAGATATTGATTCCCTAAAAAAAGAGTTAACAAAACAAAAATCGGAATCAATAGAAGGAATCTATAACTATGGAAAGTTTTATTCAGTCGGAGTTTTTAAACAGAGCGGCAACAAATATATTGGAGTAATACTTGACAGTTATTTAAGTCAATGGAAAAAAGGACAAATAGCAATTCACCTTTATGAGTATCGACCTAATCTGTACAAAGCGATTTACGGACATCCTACTTCAAAAGGTTTTATTTTGCAAACAAATGAAAAATATCAAAATCAATCATTAGTAAACTCTTATTTCTATAGCTCATATTCGGAATCGGTTTATTCAAAAAAATCAGGGGAGCCCGATTTTATAAATCTTGAAAAAAATACACCAAAATTTGATCTAAAAAATATTACAAATGATATACAATATTTGTTAGTAAGAACTTTTCAGCTTAACAATATCACCGTTCAAAAATCAAGACTTTTTTACGACTCTATTAAAAATATTCTAACTGCTCATAACTTAATTCTAGATCTTAGGAATAATGAAGGTGGTGCAAAAAAAGCAACAAACAAATATTTTAAACTAGTCAAAAAGTATTCAAAAAAAGGACATGTATACATTCTTTTAAACAATGGAACTTTAAGCCAGGCAGAGCTTTTAACCTTGCGATTAAAAAAGGTAAAAAATATTATTACTGTTGGACAAACCACTAAAGGAATGTTAACGTATGGGCAGAATTCTTATGGCAACGTAAAGCTACCAAGTCAACGATTCGAAGTGGCGCCAACAGATATGAATGGGCGAGCAAAATTCTTGAAATTCGAAGACATTGGAATAAACCCTGAAATTTTATTGAATGATAGCGAAGACTGGATTGAACAAGTAATTAAGATTATCCGAGAGAAGTAATACTTAAAACCCAAAATTTTCTGCTGATGGGGTAGTTGCCGAAGCCTTAAGCATTTCACCGTTTTCAGCAAGTAAGTTTATTGCTCACATCCGTATTTCATCCATCACCAAAAAATCCCACTCATCCACAATCTTTTGCCCCATCCCAACTAATTTCTATCTTGTGCATCTAAAAATTAAACCATGAAAAAAATTCTTGCTTTTGTATTTTTTGCAGTGTCATTAATAGCTGTTCAGTCAGTCAGTGCCCAAACGGTTGATGATATTATTGCCAAACACCTGGAAGCTCTGGGTGGTAAGGAAAAATTATTAACGCTTAATACTATAAAAATGGTGGGTAGTATGAGTATTCAAGGCACCGATGTATCCTTAACCCTTACCAAACAGAATAATGTTGGTTCCCGTACCGATATTGAAGTGATGGGTACCAGTAATTACCAGATTGTAACGGCAGCTAAAGGCACTGTTTTTATGCCTGTGCAAGGTATGACAGATCCTCAACCCATGCCTGCCGAACAGCTAAAAGCCGCAGAGGTACAGTTGGACTTACAATCGCCTTTTTTAAACTACAAGGAAAAAGGAAATACAGTTGAACTGGATGGAACTGAAAAAGTTGGCGACGAGGATAACTATAAATTAAAAGTAACTTTTAAAAACGGGGTTGTTACCACTTATTTAATCGGCTCTAAAAATAGTCTGGTTAATAAAACCAGGGGCAAACGGATTGTTAATGGCGAAGCAACGGATATGGAAACTACACTGAGTGATTATAAGAAAAATGTGGATGGGTATATGTTTGCGTATGCAATAAGCGGGCCTACCGGCGATATTAATTTTGATAAAATAGATACAAATATTAAGGTAGACCCATCAATTTTTAACTAACACGTAATCTTTTCCTTTGTTGGTCAATGAACTTGATCAGTACCAACATCGGATATTTTTTTCAACCGTATTTATATTGGCCAGGCAAACAGCCTGGCCTTTTTGAAAAAAATAGTTGGAGTTGTGAATTTATTAATCGTATATTTGCGATATAAGATTAATTATGACTAAAAAACAACATTGGGAAAAAGTGTTTACCACTAAGCAGGTTGATGAAGTAAGCTGGTACCAGCAAATTCCTCAGCAATCGCTGGACTTTTTGCAGCAACTGAATTTGCCTAAAACATCTGCTATTATTGATATTGGTGGCGGTGATAGTTTTTTGGTTGATCATCTTTTGCAAATGGGCTACAGCAATATTACCGTGCTGGATATTTCTGCAGCGGCAATTAATAAAGCAAAACAAAGGCTGGGCAATAAAGCGGCAATGGTTAATTGGGTAGTTTCAGATATACTTGAATTTAAAAGGAGTGTAAAGTTTGATTGCTGGCACGACAGGGCAGCTTTTCACTTTTTAACCACCGGAGAGGAGGTTAATGCTTATCTGGCTATTGCACAACAGCATCTTACCCCCCACGGAAAATTAATCATTGGTACATTCTCTACCGATGGCCCGGAAAAATGCAGCGGGCTGCCCGTAAAACAATACAATGAAAATATACTGACTGCTACCCTGCAAAAATGGTTTAAAAAAATCAGGTGTATTACAACAGACCACATCACACCTTTTAAAACAATTCAAAATTTTCTATTCTGCAGTTTTCAAAAAATAAGTATTGAAAATGGCCATTCATAAAAAAGCAGCATTTACACAAAAAGAACAGGATCTGGCAGCCTTTGCCAAAGCATTGGCCCACCCGGCACGTATTGCAATTTTAAAAATGCTGGCGCAAAAAAATGAATGCATTTGTGGTGAAATAGTAGAAGTGTTGCCACTGTCTCAATCTACTGTAAGCCAGCATTTAAAAGAATTAAAAAGCGCAGGCCTCATTAACGGCAGTATCGACGGGCCAAGAAGCTGCTACTGCATTAACTGGAAAGCATTTGAAAGATTCAACAACGAGTTCAGCTTTCTTTTTAATAAGATGAAAGTGGAAAATGAAAAGGCGTGTTGCTAAAAAACCCTCTCCGTCCCCTGCCCTTCGACTAAGCTCAGGATGAGGGGGAACCAAGTGGGAGATTGAAGCGAAGTAGGATGCAAATTAAAAATAGTAATGAATTATAAACTGCCAAATTCCAGTTCTCCCGATAAATCGGGAGGTTGGGGTGAGGTCTAAAAACTAAATCATGAACAACGAAACACAAATTAAAGAACTTGTAAAAGAAAAGTATGCCGCCATTGCAGAACAAAGTTTAACGCAGAACTCGACTTCCTGCTGCGGTGCCACCTCATCTTGCTGTGGGGATGATGTGTATAATATCATGAGTGATGACTATACAAAAATGGAAGGTTACCATGCCGATGCAGATCTCGGTTTGGGTTGCGGATTACCCACAGAATTTGCAAAAATTAAAACCGGCGATACGGTTATAGATCTGGGCAGCGGTGCCGGTAACGATGCTTTTATTGCCCGTAAAATAGTTGGAGAAAGCGGAAGGGTTTTAGGTATTGATTTTACCGAAGCCATGATTAACAAAGCCAGAACCAATGCTGAAAAACTGGGCTTTAACAATGTAGAGTTCAGGCTGGGCGATATTGATGATATGCCCGTCACCAGCAATTATGCTGATGTAATTGTAAGTAATTGCGTACTAAACCTGGTACCCAACAAACACAAAGTAATCAGCGAAATATTCAGGGTACTAAAGCCTGGTGCTCATTTCTCTATTTCTGATATTGTGTTGGAAGGTGCACTGCCATCAAAGTGGAAAGAAGTGGCAGAATTGTATGCAGGCTGCGTAAGTGGTGCCATACAAAAAGAGGTTTATCTGGAAATGATTGAAGCTGCCGGTTTTAAAAATATCTTACTACAGAAAGAAAAGGAAATTATTATACCGGATGATATTTTGAAAAATTATTTATCAGAAACTGAAATTGCAGAATATAAAACCGGAAATACAAAAATAACCAGCATTACCGTATATGCAGATAAGCCAGCTAAAGACGAGAGGAATTGCTGCGAACCTGGTAGTGGATGTTGCTAAGGCCCCTCTATCTCCCCCAAAGGGGAGGAAATCCTGGAGACCGATATGGTAGATGGAAAAAATAATGTGTAATACATTATCCAATTTTTAAAATTGACAATTGTATGAATGCCCAAAATAAAATTCGTTTAGATAACTCTCCTCTTTTGGAGTTCCCTGTTAAAGGAACGAACGAAGTTCAGGAGGGGGCTAAGAAAATTCTTTTTGTTTGCATCGAAAACAGCAATCGTTCTCAAATGAGCCAGGCATTTGCAAAAATGGTTGGAGGAGACAATGTTGAGGCTTACAGTGCAGGCAGTAGACCCAGCGGTATTGTAAACCCCAAGGCCATAGCTGCCATGAAAGAACTGGGTTACGATTTAAGTATTCACGATAGTAAAAGCCTGGATGAAGTAAAAGCTTTTGCTCCCTTTGATGCAGTAGTAACCATGGGTTGCGACGATGCCTGCCCCTGGATGCCGGCCAAACAGTTTATCGATTGGCAGATACCCGATCCGAAAAATATGGAACCTGAACAATTTAATGAAGTAAGAGACCTTATTGCAGGGAAGGTAAAAGAATTGATAAGAGAGCTAAAATAAAAAAGCGGCCATTCAAATCTGAATGGCCGCCGCTTTAAGAATATCTTTTTATCTCTTATTAAGTTTGGCCAGCAGCCTTAATATTTCGAGGTATAACCAAACAATGGTTACTAATAAACCAAAAGCGCCATACCACTCCATATATTTGGGAGCGCCCATTTCCACACCCTTCTCAATCATATCAAAATCCAGCAGTAAATTAAGTGCAGCCAGTGCAACTACAAAAACTGAAAATCCAATTCCCATCGGGGTACTTTGAAAAACAAATGAAGGTGCATTTACGCTGAAGGCCGACAATGCCCAGCAAACAAGGTAAAATATAGCAATACCTGCGGTGGCAATCATAATGATTGATTTAAAACGCTGGGTAACTTTAATTACCCTGAATTTATACAACAGGTACATGGCAACAACAACCGAAAAAGTAAGTCCCACAGCCTGCAAAACAATACCCGAATATCCACCCGAATAGCCACCCTGGCGGCTGGCAACCGCATATTCAAAATAGGCAGAAATAGCACCAACAAATAAACCTTCCAGCAATGCATAGGCAGGGGCCAGAAAAGGTGCCCATTGTTTTTTAAATGCAAGCACCAATGCAACCCCCAGTCCGCCAAAAGCTCCCACCAGCACAAGGGTCATGGCATTGCCACCTTCCACAGCTTCCTTCCAGCTATAATAAGCCGTAGCCATCGTCATTAAAAATAAGATGCCGAATTTTTGCATGGTTCCGTTCACCGTCATGGCATTTTCATGCGTTACCACCTGGTCCAGTATGGTATCCTTAAATCTTTTTTCAGATAAGGCAGGATTTCCTGATTTAAATAAGTCCATTTTAATAAAATTTAGACACTAAAATTAAAGATTTTCTGTAAACAAAAGCTGTTAATTTTTTATGTCGGGATATTTACTGATAGTTTCGAAATTATATTCATTTTTTGCTTTTAATTTAATGATGAACTGGTGCAGCTCTGCCGAATCATTAGCCTTTTGATACACCTGGTCGTGCGCCAGTAATACAAGTTGATCCACTGTTTTTGTTTTGCCATTTGTAAACATACTGTCAACCTGCAAAACCATTTCATCGCTGGTAGATGTGAGCTTCAGTTTATCGTCATAATGCCATTCCAGGTCCCAGCCGGTAATGGTAAAGCCATCGGCAAAAAGTGAGTCTGCCGCTGCTTTTGATGAACTGATATCCGTGCAGTTTACGAGTTGGGTGCGCCAGATATTTCTACCAGGTGTACGTATTATATTAGAGATTAGGTGCAGACTATCGGCGCAGCGTTTAAAATCTTTTACAACACTATCCGGCACCTGGTAAAATTTTGCATATTTATTTTCAAAAGCGTGTGTAAAACTGTGATTGGCTATTTCAAATAGATTACAATTTACAAGACTGTCGAACACGGTATTTTGCGCTTTACTGCCATAAACATGTTCACCTATAATAAATAAGGTTACCGGGATTTCCTCTTCCTTTACAATGTGCATCATGTTTTTGGTGCCTTTGTTAGGGCCGTCATCAAACGTAAGGTAAATGGTTTTCTTTTTCTTCTTAGGTGCCCCGCCGTCGTGCTGTTTAATAACTGTGGTATCAGGGGTTAAAAACCTGACCTTACTGGTTTTAATGTCAGTATTGGGGTCGTAATAATTGCAGGCAGTAAAAGCAACAGTTACAAGTGTTGTTTTTGCCATTTGCGAAGTCACCAGTTCCAGTAGCTTGTAAGGGAAGCAGGCATCGGCAGAGTCGGGGTCCATAAATGTTTGGGATAAATAATTTGAAACATGAAGATAATGATGCCGGCAATCCGTTTCAAAATAACGGATGTTAAAAATTATGTAAAGCACCAACGGATTTTCAAAACCGGGAATTTAAACCTGAATGGCAAGTTCCTTATCTTTGCCAATATGGAACAGTTGTTACAACAATTAGAAGCTTTAAAGACAGAAATTACTGCGTTTAATGATTCCGATGCCGAAACCTTTCGCATTAAATACCTGGGGTCAAAAGGTTTGGTAAAAGCCATCATGGGCGAAATGAAAAATGTAGCTGCCGAAAATAAAAAGGAGGCAGGCCAGTTGCTTAACGAGTTTAAACTTTTTACCGAGGCAAAATACGAGGAGCTTAAAGCTGCTACTCACAATTCACCACTCACCACTCACGATATTGATCTCTCTTTACCCGCAGACTCTTTACCCCTCGGCAGCCGCCATCCCATCAGCATTGTAAAAAATAAGATCATTTCTATTTTTCAAAGGCTTGGTTTTGCAGTTGCAGAAGGGCCGGAGATTGAAGACGATTTTCACAATTTCACTGCTCTTAATTTGCCAGAAAATCACCCTGCAAGGGATATGCAGGATACGTTTTATATTTCTCAAAATCCGGACTGGCTTTTACGTACACATACCAGCAGTGTACAGGTTCGTGAAATGCAAAAGGGTAAACTGCCCATCCGTATTATTTGTCCGGGCCGTGTGTACCGCAACGAAACTATCAGCGCCAGAGCGCATTGTTTTTTTCACCAGGTAGAGGGTTTATACATTGCTGAAAATGTTTCTTTTGCCGATCTGAAGCAAACGCTTTATTTCTTTGTGCAGGAAATGTTTGGTAAAGATTTTAAGGTGCGTTTCCGCCCAAGTTATTTTCCGTTTACAGAACCAAGTGCCGAAATGGACATCAGTTGTTTAATATGCGGCGGCGAAGGTTGCAGCGTTTGTAAAAAAACCGGCTGGGTCGAAATTTTAGGCTGCGGCATGGTGCATCCGAATGTGCTGGATAACTGCGGCATCGACAGTAATAAAAACACCGGCTTTGCATTTGGCATGGGCATCGAAAGAATTACCATGTTAAAATATCAAATAAAAGACCTCAGGCTTTTTAGCGAGAATGATGTGCGCTTTTTAAAACAATTTACTTCGGCAGTATAAGTATTTTCTAAAATCAGTAATCCAAATTTTATTCTGTACATAGTATGGTTGCATCCGCAATACTGATAATTATATAACATCCCTGCTTGCCTTTGGCATCATAATTGAAAAGATGTAGCGTATAAGCCTGGTGCAAACAGCAAATCATTAGCAACAAAAATAAATTTATGAAATTAAGAACTGCGTTTTGCGGCGTAATTACTGCATTGGTTATAATTGTCCTTGGCTCCTGTTCGGGATCAAAAGAAGCCCGGACTATAAAGAAAAGTATCAACGGCAACTGGGTGCTACAAACTGTAACAGTTGAAGGTATTGCCGGTGTTGTAAAAACAACCGTATTTAATGAAGCTGACCTCAGTTGTTTTATTGGAAGCGAATGGAATTTTATATCCAATAACAGTATGGGAAGTTATGCGCTTGTTGATAAGAGTAAAAATTGTGCCCAGGTAAAGCGGTTTATCCGTTGGTCGATATACGAACCGGAGAATGCTGCAAAGGAATTTCAGTTTAAAAGACTTGATGATAAAAAAAATGCCATGGATAATGGAAATGGTTACAGGTTAACAGTTATTGAACATGGCGACACTAACCTGAAATTAAGATCGGACCTCGTTTTTGAAGGGAAAAAGAGTGCGATTATTTACAATTTTGTAAAAAACTAAATTAATTAAAACTGAATTTTATGAAGAAGATATTTGGAAATACGGGTTTAATATTGGCTGTTGTTATGTTGATGGCATCTGGATGCAGTACCGTGAAAAAAACAAATAAGCAACAAAGGGGTGCTGTAATAGGTGCTGCAGGTGGTGCTGTAATAGGCGGCGTAATTGGTAATAATGTGGGCAAAGGCAATACGGTACTGGGCGCCATTATTGGCAGTGTTATTGGCGGCGTTGCCGGTGGTGTTATTGGAAATAAGATGGACAGGCAGGCTGAGAAAATTAAGAATGAGATACCGGGAGCCGAAGTACAAAGGGTAGGAGAAGGTATTATTGTAACCTTCAGTGAAAAAAATCCCGATGGTTCAAAAATGGGTGTTTATTTCGATTTTGATAAATCTGACATCACCCCAAATTCAAAGCTGGCACTTGATAAACTGATACAGATATTTAACGAATATCCTGAAACAGATTTACTGGTAGAAGGGCATACCGATGATAAAGGTGGAAATTCCTATAATCTTGCTTTATCTGAACGTAGGGCAATGGCTGTTGGTAACTACTTAAAAAGCAATAATATTTCCTCATCAAGGTTAACCATAAAATGGTATGGAGAAACGCAACCTAAGGTTGAAAATACAAGTGATGCAAACCGTGCAGAAAACAGGCGTGTGGAGTTTGCTATTACCGCCAATGATAAAATGAAGGAAGAAGCAAAAAAAGAGGCATCAGGAAAATAATTTCCTTTTTAAAACTATAGAGGCATCGTTGTTTATTTATAAACAATGGTGCTTTTTTATTTTACCGGCTTATGTCTGGTGGAAAGTAAATGATAAATAATATCTTTACTTATGATTAATACAATTTGCGTTATTGGCTCCGGAACGATGGGTAGCGGCATCGCACAGGCAGCAGCGCAAAGCGGTTTCTATACCTTGTTATTCGACATTAATGCCGAAATGCTGGTGAGAGGAAAAGAAGCAATAGAAAAAAGCTTACAGTTTTTGGTTGATAAGGAAAAGATCACTGTTGAAGAAAAAGAAAGCATCTTTCAGAGAATACGTTTTGTAACCGATACCAATGATTGCCTGGCAGATATAATTATTGAAGCCATTGTTGAAAAGGTTGATGCAAAAGTTGCCATCTTTAATCAACTGGCAGAAGTAAATCACTCGGAAATCATCTTCGCTACAAATACTTCTTCTTTATCGGTTTCCGAAATTCAGGCAAAAGTACAAAGCCCGCAAAGAGTGATTGGGATGCATTTCTTTAACCCGGCACAGGTAATGAAATTAGTGGAAGTAGTTAAAGGAAACCAGACTCTGGACGCTGTTGCACAAACCGTTTATGACCTTTGTTTACAAATGAAAAAAACACCCGTAATGTGCAAAGATGCACCGGGGTTTATTGTAAACCGTGTTGCCCGGCATTATTACCTGGAGGCAATGAAACTGGTGGAAAATAATATTGCAACAATGGAAAATGTGGATGAAATAATGGAGGCATCTGGATTTAAAATGGGGCCTTTTAAATTAATGGATTTGATTGGCAACGATATTAATCTTGCAGTATCGCAGTCTTTGTATGATGCCTGCGATAAGGCAGAGCGTTTTAAACCATCAGCATTGCAAATTGATAAAGTAGAAAAGGGTGAGCTGGGAAAAAAAACAAAGAAGGGATTTTATGAATACAATGGATAATTGATAATGAAATAATGGATAATTCCTAAAAGCAAAAATCATTTTCAGTTAATAGAGCAGTAAATTAAAAAAGGGAAATACGAATTTCTAAAACATTATCAATTATCTCCCGTTAGCTATCGGGATAAAAAATTATCCATCAAAAATGATTTTAGTAACGGGCGGCGCAGGTTTATTGGGAAAGGAATTAATTACACAACTGCTGCTGCAAGGTAAACAGGTGAGGGCCATATACAACAACACGAAACTTCCCGACTTTCATAATGATAATCTGCAGCAAATGCAATGCAATATTTTAGATGTTGTTGGATTGGAGGAAGCCATGAAGGGCATTGAAGAGCTGTATCATTGTGCGGCCATCGTTAGTTTTAATCCGAGGCGCAGACAGGAGATGTTTAAAATAAATATTGAAGGCACTGCAAATGTAGTTAATGCGGCGCTGGATGCTGGAGTAAAAAAAATGGTTTATGTAAGTTCGGTTGCGGCGCTTGGGCGTATCAGGGAAAATGAACCCATTAATGAAACCATGAACTGGACGGAAGAAACCAGTAACAGTGCTTACGCGCAAAGCAAGTACCTGGCCGAAATGCAGGTGTGGCGTGGCATTGGTGAAGGGCTGGATGCAGTGATGGTGAATCCGGTAATTATATTGGGGGCAGGCGATTGGAACGGTGGGTCATCGCAGATTTTTAAAACAGCCTACGATGAATTTCCCTGGTATACAGATGGCAGTACGGGCTTTGTTGACGTACGTGATGTGGTAAAAGCAATGATTGAATTGATGAACAGCAATGTAACAGCAGAACGTTTTATTCTTAGTGCCGAAAACAAAACCTATACTGAAGTTTTTAATTTAATGGCAAAGTACTTCGGTAAAAAGCCTCCCTATAAAAAAGTAACGCCGCTGCTTGCAAAAATTGTGTGGCGCCTCGAGGCAATTAAAAGTTTTTTTACAGGTAAGGATCCACTCTTAACCAAAGAAACCTCCGCAACAGCAATGGCAAAAGTTACCTTTGATAACAGTAAGCTAAAGAAATTTCTGCCCGGTTTTTCTTATCGTAAAATTGAAGACAGCATTGCTGATACCTGCAGGGCATTACAACAAAATGTTAACAGCAGGTGATTTACTTTTGCATAATAAGTGCATCTTAGATGCGTAACAAAAAACAGGAAATGAAGAAAAGTATACTCTTTTTACTAATTGCGTTTAATTCACTGGCGGCGTTCTCACAAACCGGTTATACCATTAGTGGTAAAGTTATTGATGAGGAAACCAAACAGCCATTGCAGGGGGCATCTGTATTTGCCGAAAACACAACCCTGGGTACAGCAACAAATGACCGTGGTTATTTTAATTTAAGTTTGCCCGGCGGCGGTTACAGCATAGTGGTAACATTTACCGGTTATCAAACCGAAACAAAAAGAGTTACCGCAGGCGATACCGGTAATAATGATATCGTAATTGAAATAAAGAAAAAAGAAAAGTCACTGGAAGAATTTGTAGTAAAATCATCATCGGAAGTTGCAGATGGGCTGCAGAAGTACGGCGATTTTTTTATAGAAAATTTTATTGGCAAAACCCCCAACAGTAAACAATGCTATATTAAGAATAAAGAAGTGCTTAGGTTTTTTTATTACAAAAGATCGAAACGTTTAAAAATAATTGCCTCAGCTCCGCTTGAAATTGTGAATGATGCATTGGGGTACACAATTAAATATGAACTGGATTCTTTTGTTCATGAATACAATACGCAGGTAAGCCTGTACACAGGTTACCCGTTGTTTCAGGAAATGAAGCCAGAGGATCCTGCTCAGATTGAAAAATGGAATGCAGCACGCAAAGTGGCATACAACGGATCAATACTTCACTTTATGCGGAGTATGTACCAGAAGAAATTGAAGGAAGAAGGATTTGAGATACAGTTCATCGTAAAAAACAACGACAACGAAAATGCAATACCCCTGAAGGATTTTTATGGAGCAGTGAACTACAGTATGGATGACAGCAGCCGTGTGGCAGAGATACTTCCCCGCCAGAAAGAGCTGGCAGTTATTTATAAGAATGAGCCTTCGTCCGACCTTTACCTTGCGGCAAATCCCGATGCATCCGCAAAGTTTCAGCTTTCTGTGCTTCTCTTTTTGCCAAACGAACCTTTGGATATTGAACAAAACGGATTTTATTTTGATCAGAATGACATTACCATAACGGGTTATTGGGTCTGGGAAAAAGTAGGAGATATGGTACCTTATGATTTTAATTTTAAGGCACAACCTGTTCAGGAAAATAAAGTAGAAGCAGTTATCGCAGCAACGGTTGAGCCTGTAAAGCCTGCAGTAGATATTGCCAACATACATGAAGATCCATTAACGGCTGTTACCTGGAAGGTTGAAGAGAGCAGGGTAATTGATGGAAATAGTATGCAGTATTACAAAAGGGGCGGAAAGGAAAACACGATCAGCTTTGATAATGATTTTTATAAATTCAGTGCGGATAATACAGGCATCTATACTTTCAACGGGCAGGACTATAAATTTACCTGGAAATACCTGGATACAGAAAAAGCAAAAATAGAAATGATTATTTTATATCCAACCCCATTAATAGTTACACTCGAAAATGTAACTGTAACTGCCACATCATTCAAATACACCCGCCTGCAAAAAGTAAATGGATTGAATTTTGTTGCCGTGGAATCAAGAACAGTAAAATAGACAATGTGGTCAAATTATTTGCCCATCACTTTTTCCCATAACTCCGGTATCCTTTTTACCCAAACCAATTCCTTTGTTTTTATTCTGGCATCCTGTATTGGTGAGCCAAGATAAGTTTTGCCTCCTTCCACATCATTACCAACACCACTTTGCCCGTATATTACCGCACCTGCCCCGATGGTAAGTGTTTTACTTACCCCAACCTGTCCCCAAAGGGTTACGCCATCTTCCAGTGTTACTACACCGGCAATGCCTACCTGGGCTGCAATCAGGCAATTTTTGCCAATGACGGTATCATGGCCAATATGAATCATGTTATCCATCTTGGTGCCTTTGCCAATGATCGTGTCGTGGCTAACCCCTCTATCAATAGTGCAGCTGGCTCCAATTTCAACATCATCTTCGATGATAACACGGCCGCAACTGGGCATTTTTTTAAACCAAAGTTCGCGGTCTTTTTTAGTGTTATAATAAAAGGCATCGCTGCCTATAACGGTGCCTGCCTGAATGACTACATTGTCACCAATAATACAATGATCCATAATGCTTACATTGGGATGAATGATACTGTTTTTTCCAATGCTTACATGATTGCCGATAAATGCACCGGGGTAAATAAAACCTCCTTCACCAATCACTGCCGAATCGCTGATTATTTTATGGGATGGTTCAAAAGGACGAAAGTGATTTGCAATTTTACAATATGCTTCAAATGGATTGTCAACAATCAGCAACGCTTTTCCTTCAGGCACATTTGTTTCTTTATTGATGATGATAAAACTTGCAGCGCTGTTTAAACACTTGTCGTAATATTTCGGGTGATCAACAAAAACAAGATCACCTTTTTCAACCTTGTGTATTTCATTAATACCGGTTGCGGGTTCTTGTGTGTTACCTACTAATTTTGCATGTATGAATTCGGCGATCCATTGCAATGAAACAGGAGATGGAAATTGCATAATCAAAAATTTCAGCAAAGGTACATCGCTTTGCATTTACCCGCTTTTATCCTAAAAACTTTAAAAAAGGCAATTACGCACTTGATTTTGCGAATTTTTTAAAACTTTTTTTTAAGGTAAATATCGCAGAATTAATCTTAATTAAAGGCTCTGTTTTATTAAAAGATAAAGCTGAAAACAAAAAGTAATTTTTTTATGACACTGCAAGCTGATCTTCTGTAATGTTTATGAATAAAGGGTTTCAGCATATCTGTTTTTTTTATTTCGATAAAAACAAAAAGAATAAATTTTTTGCTGCTCCGTTTTTTTAGCTAAATGGTTAAAAAAAATGAGTGCCCTTATCCACAACCGCAAATAAAATGTGAATAAAATAATGCCTGATTTCTTTTTTGTTAGCAAAAATTATTTTTAATATTGTGTAAGGAATTTGGTTCCTGGTACTTACTAACCCATATATATATTAAAGCCTGGCTCTTAAAAGCCGGGCTTTATTTTTTTTATGTCCGTTGAGAGCAACGAAATTTTAACAGATGAAAATTTACGAAGTACAACAAAATCATTTTTGTATCAGCACAGACAAAAGTAAACTTGACATTAAAATCATGCACGATTATTTATGTAATGAAAGTTATTGGGCGAAAAATATTCCGGTGGAAACTGTCCAGAAAAGTATAGAAGGTTCTTGTTGCTTTGGTTTGTATGTAAACCAAAATTCAATTTTAAAACAGATTGGTTTTGCAAGAGTGGTTACCGATTATGCCACCTTCGGTTACCTGGCAGATGTTTTTATTGTTGAATCGTATCGTGGAAAAGGTCTTGCAAAATGGATGATGCAGTCAATTATGGATTGTCCTGTTTTGCAAGGATTGCGCAGGTGGTTATTGGCAACTAAAGATGCACATGGTTTGTATTTGCAATTCGGCTTTTCTCCGCTGGATAAACCGGAGCGTATAATGGGTTTTAAATCCTTTGAAGAATACCCTGGAACCAACTCGTAATTATATCCTTAACTTGCAGCTTAAAATTTGATACATGCTTAAATCAATGACTGGTTTTGGAAGGGCAGAACAGACAGTAGGTGAAAAAACATTCCTGGTTGAAATAAAAGCGCTTAATGGTAAGCAATTTGAATTGCAGTTAAGGCTTCCTCCTTTATTAAGGCCTTACGAATTTGAAATACGCAACACGTTGCAGGAACAACTGATTCGGGGTACCATAGATTGTATGGTTATTATTAAACAAAATGGAACATCAAAACCAGTTAACATTAATACCGATCTGATAAAAGCATATTACACCCAAATTGAAACATTGGCAGGCGAACTTAAAATTGATACCAACTCGGTATTAAGTGCTTTGTTACGTTTGCCGGAAGTGGTAACACCCACTAACGACATTTTAAGTGAAGGGGATTTTGCCGAATTCAGTAAAGTATTGCAGGAAGCTTTGGTTAATTTAAACCAGCACCGTAGCGATGAAGGCGCTGTGCTGGAAAAAGATATGTTACTCCGTATCAGCAATATTAAAGAGCAGGAAGAAGCCATTCTGGTTTTTGAACCTAACCGTAAAAAAAGAATTAAAGATGAAATAAATCAGTTGCTGGAAAAACATGTGGGAAAAGAGAACATTGACAATAACCGCATGGAGCAGGAATTGATCTATTATATGGAGAAGATAGATATTCACGAAGAGCAAATCAGGCTTCGCCAGCACTGCGAATATTTTGAATCGATCCTGAATGAAGCAGACGAAGGGAAAGGGAAAAAACTGTCTTTTATTTTACAGGAAATTGGTCGTGAAATTAATACAACCGGCAGCAAAGCCTATGATGCCGATATTCAGAAATGCGTTGTAAAAATGAAGAATGAACTGGAGAAAGCAAAAGAACAGGTATTGAATATTTTGTAAATAATAAGCAAATCAGATAAAGAGTTTTCGGTAATGAAAAAGGTAAACAACACTAAATTTCAGTTTTTATTATTGTCTGTTGCTTTTTGCATACTTTTTAATTCATGCACCCAAATTGAAATTTTTGAGAAGGATACGGCCATACCGGGCTATGAATGGAAACAAAACTTTTCAGCCAATGGAGATTTTATTATTACCGATACTATCTCACCTTACAACATTTACCTGGCATTGCGCCATACTGATGCTTACAAATATAATAATATCTGGCTTAACATAGGTTTACAACCCCCCGGCGATACGATGCATTTTCAAAAAGTGAATCTTATTTTGGGAGATGACGCAAATGGCTGGGAAGGCTCCGGAATGAATGATATCTGGGAGGTTCGCAAGTTGCTGAATGGAGCAGCCCGAAGATTTAAGCTGCCCGGCAAGTACAGTTTCAGTATTTCACAAATCATGCGGGACAATCCTTTATTGCATATTATGAGCACAGGCCTGCGTATCGAAAAGAAAAAAGATTAACAATGCCTTTAACACAAATTGAACTGTAACCCGTTTTTTTCAAAACAATTCTTTATTTTGCATAGTATGAAAATGAAAATAGTTGCCCTTATACTTTTTGTTTCAGTTAGCGGAAAAACAAATGCACAATTAAGGCAAAATCTTGAATATGTTCAAAAGGGCGAATTTGGTATCACTGTTGGGGTAGCTCATTATTTTGGCGACCTCAATACCAGGGTTGGCCTTAACCGGCCCAAACCTGCACTGGGTTTGTTCTTTCGTAAACAGTTTGGCAACTATGTAGGACTAAGATTAAGCGCACATTATGCTCAGGTGGGGTACAGCGACATCTACAGTAAAAATGATTATCAAAAAACACGTAACCTTAGCTTTAATTCAAATATCTGGGAGGTAGCATTGCAGGGCGATTTTAATTTCTTCAAATTTATCCCAACAGACCCAGACTATGGTTTTACGCCTTATATTACCTTAGGTATTGGCGCCTTCACGTACGATCCGTATACATACACGAATGGCCAAAAAGAATTTTTACGCCCTCTTGGCACTGAAGGGCAACTTGTTGGCTACATGGGCCGCAAACCATATAGTACATTGGCCATGTGCATACCAATTGGTATAGGTGTTAAATATAACCTCAGCGAAAAGATTAATTTCTCTTTTGAAATAGCGCACCGCTTTACTACAACCGATTACCTGGATGATGTAAGTACCACCTATGCCGGTGCCAATAAATTTATAGGTACTCCAGTAGCAGCATTGCTGCAAGACAGATCGGTTGAAATAGATCCCGATCATCCCCTGGGCATTGAAGGAAGGCAACGTGGCTGGAGCAAACAAAAAGATCAGTACATTATTGCCGAAGTTGGTTTAACCTATAATATAAGCACGTACAAGTGCCCCGCAGCCAAATAATAATTCGGCTTCCGTATTTTTAAATCATACCGATTGAATTGCTAAAGACACTTTTAGTATCCGTATGCTCACCGGCAAAAAATTAAAATTATTATTTATTGTTTTTCTGATTTTTTTTATACCTTAGCATTTCCCAAATCAAATAAGTGATGACTTACCCCATCATTTTCGTTTCTCCCAAAGAAAAACAAAAACCGAATCCATTTATTTCTGTGATTGAACCATAGTTTATCTCTTTACCAACAAGACAACTATGGCGTTCATTCGCAAATGCTTTGTTATTGCAATAGCAATGCTATGTGTATTATCTGTACATGCACAAACAGTAAGCTATCCTGTACAATCTTCAAAAGTGCTTAAAGCAACTGCTGAAGATGTTGTCCTGTTGCTGCAAAAAGCAATTAACGGCAGCCACTTTATTACTACTACTTATGGCATCCTGCCGCAATCGGGTTTCATATTTGTGTATGATTCAACCATTAATGGCAACCAGGCTTGTAAGGTAGAAAGCGATGGTGTCAATTTTATAAAATTTTCAGCAGCAGAAGACAACGGGATGTGCTTTGGCATTTATCAATATTTACAACAACTTGGTTTCCGTTTTTACTTGCCTGGTTCTATTTGGGAAACAATTCCGGTTCTTACAAATCCATATACAAAAACCGACAGTACATACCGTTTCAGTTATAAATATAATGGCTGGTATTTAAGTGGAGGTCATAACCGCTGGGTAATGGATAATGATAATAACTATGGATGGGAATCTTATTTTGGCTTAAACGGGCATAACTGGTCATTGTATCAGCGCCGCAACGGAATGACCGGCCAATACGGCTTTTCGGGCCACAGAAGTGACATAATCACTGGCACTAATCTTACCGTCTGGCAAAATAATCCTTGCTATATAGCTTCTTATAATAATTCACGGGTAGTAAGCTCACAATCTGTGCCGGATGTAAATAATGCATCTGCCAAAGATTTATGGGCTAATACAATTGAACAGAAATATACAGCGTACAGAAATATGGTTTTAAATAACCCTACCGGACTTATAAATCAGTACAGGGGATTAAATTATAGCAATTTTAATGTGGGAATTGAAGTTACTGATGGAGCTCTTTGGGGAAATTCGAAAGATAATTCGGGATGCAGTAATGTAGGTTATGCAAAGGAAAGCGACCAAAGTATTACGCTGGCAAACCATACTGCACAAAAGATTGGCGCCCAGTATCCCAATATCAGGTTTCAGGTATATGCTTATTCAACGCATGCCGATATTCCATCTTCAAACCTTGCCATAAGCGATAAATTAGACGTGCAGTTAATACCGGAAGTATATCAAAACCTCACCAGTACAAATGGCTTACGCAACCGCTGGTACAACAGAACAAAAAATATATCTGAGTATAATTATTTAAATCTTTCCGGCTGGAGTGGAGAAACACCATCGTTTGATTTAGATGCTTTAAAAACAACGTTGCAGATTGCTAATGATAAAAAGAGCCAGGGGCTGATGTGGGAAGCTTCGCCGGCAAAATTTGCAAGCCTGCCGTTTTTAATGGCTGCCAATAAAAATTTAAAAGATAATATTTCTATTGACAGCAGCCTGGCAGAATTCTGTAACAACATGTTTGCAGATGCAGGTAAAACCATTTACAGCCTGTTGCAATTATGGACTGATAATAAAAAACTTGCAGGTGGCATTTCGAACCTGTACAAAATGACTTTATATTTTGAACTGGTTAAAACTGCAGAACAACAAATTGCAAATGAACCGGCAATTGTAAAAGAAAGATTGCAGGAGTTAAAAGCCTACCTGCATTATATGGCCTTGTATTACGATTGGGCAGGTGACCAGGGAACAGGCGCAAAGAACGGCAAAGCGGCTGCCTTATGTTTATATCTTGCTAAGATTAATAAAATGCAACTGGTTAACAGTTACTACATCATATCTACTATTAGCAGAAGCTATGCAACAACTACCAATTTTTATCAACAATACAATGTGGCAGCCGGAACCGCTTACCTTAATGGAAACCTGCCTTTGATAACAGCAACAGAAGTTGAGAATGATTTCAGAAATGATCTGACAAAATTCGGTAACACGATTAACAACTATAAGTTTGAAACTTCCGATGCAATTACCAGCCGTCTTGATGCTGCCGGTTTAAGGGCTCCTAAAGCAATAAAAGTGCAGCTTGCTTATACAAACGGTATGGATTATTTTAACCGTGCCGAGTTTAGCATAAAAGCACCGGCAGCAGGATCTTTTACAATTAATTACGATCCCAAATTTGACCTGGATGATAAGGGATATATCAACTTTACAGTAGAATCAACCGATAGGGTGCTGGATATTATTGAAGATTTTTCACTGGACAGAAATGCAAAGGCCGGTAGTATTACCATTAAACTTCCTGTAGCAGGTAACTACAAATTAACTGTTTGTTCAAAGTACAAATCATCGGTTATACTCAACATAGCCACCAACAAAAATATATTTTATAAGAGCGGCGCCTTTTTTGGCAAAGCAACAGAATCTTACAGCAAAGAAACAGACATGCCGGGATACATTTACATTCCGCCGGGAATTGATAAACTGTATTTCAGCATTGCAAACAGTAATGCAGGCGGTGCCGGCTTTAAATCAGAAGCACATATAAACAGTGCATTTAACATACAGGATAATAATGGAAATACTTTAAAAGCACGATTTGCAACCCCTGATGATTCTGCTTTGTTTTATATCGAAATACCCCGTGAATCTGTTGGCAAATTCTGCCGCATTACCAGGAAATTTTACCAGTACAGCCTGGTTTTCGCTAATGTAAATAACTTTTTATGGTATGCTCAACCAAAGCCACAGCCATGCCAGGCGGCTGATTTTACGGCAGATATCATAAATAAAAACGGTATCTGTACTATTCAATTAACTGCAAATTCAACTTCGGGCCAGTTTGATTGGGAAATAGCCGACATGGGCCAAACCTATTATTTTACAAATCAACGCAGCATTGAATTACCTGACTATATAACTTCAAACGCACTAGTTACCTTAACCAACGGCACCGATTGCAGTTTTACCAAAAAAATAAGCGATGATCAAAAACTGGCTATGGCAAAAAGTGCCTGTGCTGCTGTTAAAACTGAACCTGTTGTTTCTATAATGCCGGTGATTTACCCTAACCCTTCAACCGGCATTTTTAAACTTCAGCAATCAGGAGCGGAACTTACTGCAAATCAGATTTTTATAATAAATGCCCAGGGGAATACAGTGGCTATTTTCAGCAATATAAAACAGTTTAATATTGGCAATTTACCAGCAGGAATGTATTGGTATAAACTTATTATTGAAAAAAAGGAGTTTTCGGGAAAGCTGATCAGGCTGTAATAACATCTTGATTTACAAAGGAGTCCGAAGGGCTCCGAGTAAATGTTAGATGGTATTATGCCGATAGTGAACTGCCCGTACTATCAAGTATGGCACATCGGCATAAGATTTGACCTAAAAGTCTTATTCCAGTTAAAATTTATTACTTTTGCACCCCAAAGTCAGGCCCTGTGCCTGACTACTCTTTTATAGTATTTTATGACCCTGAAGGATAATATAGATATGTTGCGTTTGCCAAGTCACATTGCCATCATTATGGATGGCAATGGAAGATGGGCAAAAGAAAAAGGCGAAGATCGCCTGTTTGGGCATTTACATGGGGTTGAAAGTGTGCGTAATATTGTGGAAGGTGCTGCAGAACTGGGCATCAAATATCTTACACTGTACGCCTTTAGCACCGAAAACTGGGATAGGCCCGAGTATGAGGTATCGGGATTGATGGAGCTTTTGGTGGATACCATACACAACGAAGTGCCAACACTGAACAAAAATAATATTAAACTGCATGTGATAGGAGATATTGAGATGCTGCCCGATGCTGCAAAAAAAGAACTGGATGAGGCACTTAACGAAACCAGTGTTAATACAGGGTTGAACCTGATAATGGCTTTAAGTTACAGTAGCCGCTGGGAAATTGTACGGGCAGTAAAAAATATCGCCGCCGATGTAAAAAGCGGAAAACTGATGCCGGATGCCATAAACCAGGATACGGTTCAGCAATATCTTACTACTAAAAATTTTCCCGATCCCGAGCTGATGATAAGGACCAGCGGGGAATACAGGATAAGTAATTTTCTGTTATATCAACTGGCTTATTCAGAGTTGTATTTTACCAATACGCTATGGCCCGATTTCAGAAAACAAAATCTGTATGAAGCGATCCTGGATTTTCAAAGCAGGGAACGCCGTTTTGGCAAAACCGGCGAGCAGATCAAAGAAAAGGATGCAACAGATTGAAAAGCCTTTGGAATACGGAAGAACAAATAAATTTGTCCTTTTTTCATTACTTTAACTGATGATTTAGGATGAGGTTAACAAATAGTTTTAATTATTGGGCTTAATTTGCCGCACGTTAAAAACAAACTGATGGAGAGGATTTACAAAGGAATTTTTATTATTACAACCCTGATTTTAAGCAGCCAGTTTGTGTGGGCGCAGGAGCCCGTTTCTGTAAATCCCGAATTAGAGGCAATATTCACTTCAAAAATACCCAAAGAATATACCATTGCTGGTATCACTGTTGTTGGTTCAAAGGCATTTGACGCAAACCTTATTATTTCAATTTCGGGCCTGGCTGTTGGCGATAAAGTAACCATACCCGGTACCGATGTTTTTTCAAAAGCTATTGCAAAACTCTGGCGTCAGAACCTGATCTCCAATATAGAAATTTCATTTACAAAATTAGAAGACCGTAATTTATACGTTCAGTTTGAAATAACAGAAAGGCCCCGCCTGGCCAGTTTTAAATTTGAAGGTATCAAAAAAGGAGAGCGGGATGACTTGGAACCAAAAGTTGGGCTGGTTAAAGAAAGGGTGGTTACGGAGAACATGAGGCTGAGCGCAGTAGAAGCCATTCGTAAATTTTATTTTGATAAAGGATACCGCAATGTGGATATTCAGTTAAAGGAAGAAACTGCGCCGGCTTTAAACAATGCGGTAAACATCACTTTTATTATAAAGAAAGGCCGTAAGGTAAAAGTAAACTCTATTAATTTTAGTGGTAACAGCGATGTGGCCTCACAGAGTTTGAAAAAGAGTATGAAGAGTACCAAGGAAATGAACCGCATTACCTTGTTTCCGGTTGTTGTAAAAAACCCCTTTGGCGATACGGCCAAAAAGCAAACGTTTAATGAGTATATTAACGATGTTGGGTTTATGTCTATCACAAAAACCAGGGATTATATTGACCCATACTTTCGCATCAGGGGCTTTAGTGGCGCCAAGTTCAATGAAACTAAATATATTGATGATAAGGAAAGTGTTTTAAGCTATTACAATTCCAGAGGTTACAGAAATGCAGTTATTTTAAAAGATACTGCTATCCTTGATGAGAAGAATAATATCAATCTGTTTGTGAAAGTAGCCGAAGGAAACCAGTTTCATTTTGGGGATATGGTTTGGCGTGGCAACACTAAGTACAGCGATTCTGTTTTGAATGTATTGCTGGGAATTAAGAAAGGGGATGTGTACAATCTCGAACTTTTGAATAAACGCCTGGGTAAACAATTATCTGCCGAAGGCGCAGATATTGGAAGTTTATACATGGATGATGGCTATCTTTTCTTTCAGGTAGATCCGGTTGAAACTGCGGTTTATAACGATACCATTGATTTTGAATTGCGTGTTCGTGAAGGGCCGCAGGCTGTGTATGGCAACATTACCATTTCGGGCAATAAAAAAACAAAAGACTATGTAATACGCAGGGAGTTAAGAACCATACCCGGCGAAAAATTCAGCCGCTCAGATATTATACGTACCCAACGTGAACTGGGTCAGCTTGGCTTTATTGATGCAGAAAAAATTAACCCGCAGGTGGTGCCCAATGCCGAAAACGGCACAGTAGATATTAACTGGGGTATTGAAGAAAAGTCGGGAGACCAGCTTGAGTTGTCGGCCGGTTTTGGTGGAGGAATTGGTTTAACCGGAACATTGGGTGTTACTTTCAATAATTTTTCTATAAAAAATATTACCAAAAGGTCAACCTGGGATCCGCTTCCATCGGGCGACGGACAAAAGTTTAGTGCCAGAATACAATCCAATGGTAAGGCTTTCCGCTCTTATAATGTATCATTTACCGAGCCATGGCTGGGCGGAAGGAAACGTAATTCATTTACGGTTGCCTATTCAAACACCAAATATGCCAATGCTTACGATCAAACAACCGGCACCTATTGTAAATCATGTGGGGATACTTCATACGTTAAAACATCCAGCTTTAATATTTCGCTTGGTAAACAATTAAAATGGCCTGATGATTATTTTAACCTGATTTATTCGTTGAACGTACAGCGATACAAACTGCGCAATTACGATAATATATTTCAGGGGATAAGAAATGGAACGTCAACAAACATCAGCTTAAAAATTGCATTGGTCCGCAATTCTGCCGGTCCCAATCCAATTTTCCCTACAAGCGGCTCTAACTTTTTCTTAAGCGGTCAGTTTACGTTACCCTATTCTTTATTGGGAATTACCTCCGCCTCTCAAAACAATTACAAATTACCCGAATTTCATAAATGGCGTATGAATGCCGAATGGTATGTACCTATCGGAATGGCCAGAGGTGCAGAAAAAAACAAACAGTTTATCCTGAAGATTGCTGCCAAATACGGATTTATAGGTAGGTATAACAACAAGCTGGAAGTTTCTCCATTTGAGCGTTTTCAATTGGGAGATGCAGGGCTGAGCAACAATACCGCTTTGCTGGGATACGATATTATTGCACATCGTGGATACCCGGTGTATGATAATTCTAATCCGAAAATAAACCCCGATGGCACAACGCCTACCCAGTACTTTACAATTTTTAATAAGTACACCATGGAGTTGCGTTATCCGTTCAGCACCAGTGCATCAAGTACTATTTACGGACTTGCGTTTTTTGAAGCAGCAAATGGCTGGTATAGTTTTAAGGACTATAATCCATTTAAATTGCGTAGATCAGCCGGGGTAGGTTTACGTTTCTTCCTGCCTATGTTTGGTTTGCTGGGCTTTGACTACGGTATTGGTTTTGATAGATATAATAATACAAGCGGCTTGAAAGGTGCAGCGAAGTTTACATTTATGTTGGGTCAGGAACCGGAATAAAAAATTGTTAATCGGTTTATTTGTTAATTTGTAAAAAAAATTAAACGATGAAAAAAATCTTAATTCTTGCTACTTGCTTTTTATTGCTTGCTACCGTTTCCAATGCCCAGCGTTATGCAGTTATAGATTCTAAATATATTTTAGATAAGCTCCCTGAATATAAAGATGCTCAAAAACTGCTGGACCAGTTTAGTGAACAATGGCAGCAGGAAATTGACCAGAAGCAGGCATTAATGGATAAAATGTACAAGGATTATGATGCTGAACGGGTTATGCTAACCGATGTGCTGCAAAAGAAAAGAGAAGACGAATTATATAACAAGGAAAAAGAATTGCGTGACCTGCAGAAAAAGCGCTTTGGGTTTGAAGGAGACCTGTTTAAAAAAAGACAGGAACTTATAAAACCAATACAGGACAGGGTTTACAATGCAGTGCAGAAACTTGCAGTAGAAAAACAATATGATTTTATATTGGATAAAAGTGAAGGAATTACTGTTATCTTTGCCGACCCAAAACTGGATAAGAGTGCAGATATTATCCGGAACCTGGGTGTTAAATAATACTTAATAGAGCAGTTTGGAGCAACTTTTGCATAAAAAAAACAATCTTATAAACACTAAATCAATAAACTTTAAAACAACAATGAAAAAATTATTACTAGGAGCTGCGATGGCGTTAGGAATCATGAGTGCCTCAGCACAAACTAAAATCGGGTATATCAATACCGATGAATTAATGGCTGCCATGCCGGAATCGGCAAAAATACAGACTGATTTAAACGAATACCAGAATTCTTTACAGCAGCAGGGGCTTACTTTACAAAAAGAAGCAGATGCAAAAAGGGATCAGTATTTTATAGATTCTGTAAAATTATCTCCAAGCATGAAGGAAATAAGAAGGAATGACCTGGTTAAATTATATAGCCGTTTACAAAACTACGATCAGGAAGCACAGGAAGAAGCTCAGAAATATGCACAAACTAAAATTGCACCGGTACGTACAAAAGCGCTTGATGCCATTAAAGTAGTGGCAAAAGAAAGAGGTTATACCTATGTAATTGATGATGCAACTAACATCTTATTGGTAATGCCTGCGGGAGATGATCTTTTACCAATGGTTAAAGCAAAATTGGGAATTAAAGACGCTCCGGCTGCACCAGCTGGTACTAAACCTGCCGGAAACTAATAATTATTTTTTAAATTATATACAAAGCCTCCTGAT
>JBBQLS010000024.1:0-26524 GCA_038328115.1 Chitinophagales bacterium | reverse complement strand
GATGTATTATGTGTTCCATGTTTTATTTTACTTAGAGATTGCAGAAAATATTGATGTTGCTGAAGATTCTCTGTTTTCTCTGCTTCTTTGCATTCCCTGCGTGAAATATTTCACGCAGGGAGTAGAAGGTAGCTGAGGGCGTTGAGATTTTACTCCAGCCCCCAGCTCATCTCTCCGCCTTTCTCATCTTTTAAATTAATACCTATCGTTGCCAATTGATTTCTTATTTTATCACTCGTTGTAAAATCTCTTTTTGTTTTTGCTTCTTTTCTTATCTCAATCAAAAGATCCATAACTCCACCCAGCACTTCGTTATTAGAAGCACTATTTTGTAAACCAAAAACATCTTCTAAATAATCTTTAAATTTTTGCTGAAGTAATGATAAGGTTGCCGCAGAAATCGCATCGGCTTGTATCAGCCCGTCTTTAATTGAATTTATAACCGGCACCAGCTCAAACATACTGCCCAATACTTTTGCAGTATTAAAATCATCATTCATAAATTCATCGAACTCATTTACAAGTTTATTCACTTTTGCATCCAGTTCCGCATCGGTTGCATGTTCATTGGTTGATGAAAGTTTTTGCAAAGTTTCATAAGCATCCCACAATCTTTTCAATCCTTTTTCCGATGCCTGCAATGCTTCATTACTAAAATCCAATGTACTTCTGTAATGTGTTTGCAGCATAAAAAAACGTACCGTCATAGGTGCATACGCTTTTTCCAGCAATGGATGATTACCGGTAAATAATTCTTCCGGCAAAAATCCGTTACCTAAAGATTTACTCATTCTTGTTCCGTTTACAGTAAGCATGTTGGTATGCATCCAGATGTTTGCAGGGCTGGTATGGTAGCAGGCCTGGCTCTGGGCAATCTCGTTGGTATGATGCGTTGCAGCCAGGTCCATGCCGCCGCCGTGTATGTCAAACTTCTTTCCCAGATATTTTTCACTCATGGCAGAGCATTCAATATGCCAGCCCGGAAAACCCATTCCCCAGGGGCTGGGCCATTGCATTAAATGTTCAGGCTTCGCCTTTATCCATAACGCAAAATCAAGCCGGCCACGTTTTTCATCCTGTCCGCCAAGTTCACGGGTTCCTTCCAGCAGGTCTTCCATTTTACGGTTGGTAAGTATGCCGTAAGGAAGTTCTTTATTATATTTTTCAACATCAAAATAAATAGTGCCGTTTACCTCGTATGCATAACCATTGTCCAGTATCTGCTGCGTTATTTTTATCTGCTCGGCAATATGGCCGGTGGCCGTTGGCTCAATAGAAGGCGGCAGATTATTGAGTAGCTGCATAACATGATGAAAGCCCAGGGTATATTTTTGAACAATCTCCATCGGCTCTACTTTTTGCAGGCGGGCCAGTTTGCTGAATTTATCATCACCTTCATCACGGTCTCCTTCCAGGTGCCCGGCATCGGTTATGTTACGTACATACCTAACCTTATAACCCAGGTAAACCAGGTAGCGGTAAATAATATCGAAAGAGATAAAAGTGCGGCAATTACCCAGGTGTACATCGCTGTAAACCGTGGGACCACAAACATACATACCCACATGATCGGGCGTGAGGGGTGTAAAAAGTTCTTTTTCTCTTGAAAGCGTGTTATATATTTTTAAACTCATGATTTTTATTTTGTACCCGGCAGCGGGTTATTAATTTAGCTTCATTGGTAGTTTATCCTGAGCGAAGTCGAAGGACACTCTTGTACAGTTGCGCTATATTCAGCAATTAAATAAAACAGTAACTTTTTACAAAGATATTAAGCTATGCCGCAAGGGCAACAGAAAAGTTGATATGTGAAGATTAGTTTCATTTGTAACGCTAAGATATTACTTTTTCGCCATTACCACATCAGCAAAAAGGGGAAAATGATCGCTCAGCTTCTTTTTTACCCGGTCAAATTGAAGCACATCCATTTTTTTATCAACAAAAATATTGTCGATGCGTAAAACAGGCGATATGCCACTGAACGTGCGGCCAAGTCCGCTACCTTTTTCAACAAAGGCATTTTTCATATCTCCGCCAATGGTATGATAAGCATAACTATTGGGCACATCATTAAAATCGCCGGTTATAATTACAGGGTAAGGGCTTTTATCCATTTCGGCCCTTATTCTCTCGGCCTGTACTTCTCTTCTTAAAAATCCTCTCTTAAACTTAGCTATAATATTTTTTGATTCTTTTAATGCTTTATCCTCATCTTCAACCGTAGGCTTATCAATATATTTAAGGTTTTCTTTACTAAAACGCAGCGACTGCAGATGAATATTGAAGACACGGATTGTATCTTCTCCCTTAAGAATATCTACATACTGAAAAATAGAATTATAGTCATTAGGATAGAACCCAATGGTTTGTTTATTAATGATCGGGTATTTTGAAAAGATGATAATACCGAAATGTGCGTAGCCCCAAAAATCTTCTTTAACGTTGTAGGAGTAAAAATAATTTTTGAAATTAAGTTTTTCCAAAAATTCATTTATGTGGCCGTGGTTGGTTATCGTGCTGTCTTCGGCAACCATTTCCTGAAAACAGGCAATATCAGGTTGGTAGTCGTTAATGATATTCAGCATCTGGCTTTTAACTTCGGGGTGTTGCTTATCGCCCATGATATTAAACTGTGCTACATTCCAGGTCATTATGCGTAAAGCGTTTGCTGCTTTTGGTTTCTCAAATGAGCTTGACAGGCGGTACGGTATGAGATTGCCCAATGGCTTGTATGCCAGTAAAATTGCAACAATTGAAATTAAACTGCGAACTGGTTTTATAAAAAGCCAGAAAAAAATAAAGGCAACCAGTATCAATAAAAAATAAAATACAGTAAGTGTAAGAAAACCAACCGGCCACAGGTATGATGGGTTGAATAAATAACCATAACAGCCCAACAAAAAAAGTATTGCCGCCGTAATATTTATCAGTATAAAAAAATGTTTTGTAACCCTCCGGAAAAAGTTGCTGGCCATAGCCTAAAGATAGGTTTAACTCTTATAAAAATTTGTGAAAGAAATGGTGAGTTTACTTTTAAATCTGTTGACAAAATTTAAACCACATAGAAGGATAGATACATAGGTTAACACATAGGTCTATGTGGCTTCTATTGTTAACTATTTACTACTTGCCTACCGGCAGGCAGGTGTGGTTGCCACTAATCTTCGCTGGCTCTTTTTAAAATATCCTTTTCTTCTTTGGTAAGTGCACTGTAACCCTGCTGGCTTATCTTATCCAGAATTTCATCAACCCGTTGTTCGGTTACGTTTGAAGTTTTTTGATACGGGCTGCGGGTTCCGGTGTTATAGAAAACCCTTTCCTTAATGCTGTTCTTTTGCACTTTTTTGTTGGGATTGAAAAGGTTGATGAACCAGTTGTAAAAATTATTCATCCACTCACTTCCGTCCATGTTTTTCTTTAGCATTTTTACAAAAACAAAACCAGCGGCTGCACCAGCAAGATGTGCAATGGGTAAAGCGGCTGGTTTGCCGGCAACTGCAGCAACATCTATTGCAATGTAAATTACAGTAAGTATCCAGATGGGAATGCCGCCCCTGATATGACTGAAGAAGCGATAATTGGGAGCTATTGCCGTTGCTGCTACTGCTATAGCTATAACAGACGTGTTGGCTCCCAATAACGCCACTGAATCAATGATTGCTCTGTTGGCTGGAATTAAATAAGCAGCGGCAATAAAAAATATGGCACCTGCAAAACCTCCATACAAATAAACCGGTATTAACTTTCTGTTGCCGGTTAAATTCTGCAGCACAGTGCCAAACGCCCACAGCCAAAGCATATTGCTGAATGCCCGCATTAATTCCACATCGCTGAACATGAAGGAAATAATGGTCCAGGGTTTTTTGCTTAAGCTCAGCAGGTTTGCTGGTAATTGAAAAGAGCCGGTAACCTGCGAAAAAAAAGCTGCATCTGAATGGTCGTTTATATCAATTGCCACTCTTATTGTTTGCAATATCAGAAACATCACCACGTTCAGTGCAAAAAGCCACATGAGGGCATTATCGGGGTTTCCCAATGTAAAGCGTTGCTTCTTTATTCTATAATCAATATACCGGTCCGATTCGCCCATGGTGTTTTATTATGCTGACAAAATTATAAACAGTTAAAACAATCAAATGTTAGTATTAATAGAAAGTTTTTTTGTTGGTTCTGTTCCAGATTAATACAAGTATGAAGCCCATTACCAGTCCGCCCAAATGTGCAAAGTGAGCAATATTGCCGCCGGCAGCAGGATATACACCTCCAAAAAGATCGAATGCAGCCATAATGGCTACTGCATATTTTGCTTTTATTGGCACCGGTATCGGGAAAATTATTAATTCGGTATTGGGGAAAAGATAAGCAAAAGCTGCAAACAATCCCATAATGGCACCCGAGGCACCCACTGCGGGTACATTTTCAAGCACCAGGTGTGTAACACCCGCTGCCAGCCCGCAAACCAGGTAAAAAATCAGGAATCTTTTTGGGCCCCATACCCGTTCCAGCAACGAGCCAAACATCCATAAAACAAACATGTTAAAAAACAGGTGAAAAAATCCACCATGCGCAAACATGTGCGTTACCAATTGGTATGGTTTAAAATAGGGTGTGTTGTAAGGAAACAAGGCAATCACCCTGCTTATTTTTTCATCTGGCCCATCAAATAAAAATTGAACTATGTACACCAATGTATTGATGATAATCAAATTCAACACAACCGGTGTTGTCTGCTGAAATCTATTTCCTAAATTATTAAAAGCCATTGTACAAATTTAATTGATTAATCTTTATTTCAGTTTCAGCAACACCACACATTCTATATGGTGTGTATGCGGAAACATATCTACGGGTTGAATTTTTTCTATGGCATATTTTTCAGCCAGCAAACCCAGGTCACGGGCCTGTGTTGCCGTATTGCAGCTTACATACACAATTTTGGGTGCTGCCATTTCCAGCAGTTTATTAACTAATTTTTCATGCATGCCGGCACGTGGCGGGTCGGTAATAATCACATCAGGCCTGCCATGCATTGCAAAAAAATCATCGTTGCATATTTTAATTACATCACCTGCAAAAAATTCGGCATGGTTAATATTATTTAATGCTGCGTTTTCTTTTGCATCGGTAATCGCTTCGTCAATCACTTCAACCCCAATTATTTTTTTGGCATTTTTACTAAGAAAGATACCGATACTGCCGGTACCGCAATACAGATCATATACAATTTCGTTTCCGGTAAGTGCTGCAAAATCCCTGGTTATGGTATATAGTTTTTCTGCCTGTTTGGTATTTGTTTGAAAAAACGATTTTGGTGAGATCTTAAATTCAAATTCTTCCCCACCGGGTCCTGCGGATAATTTCTCGGTAGCATATCCTTTACCAAAATAAACCTGCGGGGTAAGGTCGTAAATACTGTCGTTCCATTTTGGATTAATGGTGTAAAGCAACGTTGTTATTTCGGGCACCTGTTTTAAAAGATGGTCAAACAGATTTTTCCTGTCGGCCTCTTCATCATAATTTAAACAGATATTCACCATTAGCTCGCCAGTGGTACACAAGCGAATGATAATGTTACGCAACCAGCCTGTATGTTGCCTTATATCGTAAAAAGAAAAATTATGTTCCAGCGCAAAAGCCCGGATGGTATTCCTGATCCTGTTATTTACATCATACATTAAATAACATTCTTCAATATCAATTACTTTATCAAAAATGCGGGGCACGTGAAAACCTAAAGCCCCCCCGCCCCCCAAGGGGGGATTTTTAGCGTCTGAGAATCCAAGCAGGCTTTCTGAATTTTCAGGCTCCGGAGATCCCCCCTTGCGGGGTGGGGGGGCGGGAAAATATTCTTTATTACTGAATGTAAACTCCAGCTTATTTCTGTAATGCACGGTGTCGTCTGCTCCAATGATCGGTAAAATTTCCGGCAGTTCAATTTTGCCGATACGGCGCAGATTTTGTTCCACTTCCTGTTGCTTGTATTGCAATTGTTTGGGATAAGGCAGCATTTGCCACTTACAGCCACCACAAATACCAAAATGTTTGCAAAATGGTTCAACCCTTTCTTTTGAGAATTGCTTAATTTTTAAAACCCTGCCTTCGGCCCAGTCTTTTTTATTTTTAACCAGCATTACATCGGCTACATCTCCGGGTACGGCACCCGAAATAAAAATTACTTTACCATCAACCCTTGCCAATGCCTTTCCCTCAGCAGCATAATCAGTAATCAAAAGGTCTTCCAGTATTATTTTCCTATTTTTTTTACTCACGGCTGCAAAAATACCGCATTAATGCTCAATATTGTTTTGTTAACGATTTGTAATTGTTTTACCAGCCCGAAATTCATTTTAAGTCATTGTGCGTGGGCTGAAATTCAAGCATAGCTTTTGTGGGCAAGCTTTTGGTAAATGCCGATGATTAAATACAGCAATATATTACTGCAAATCGGCATTAAAGTACGGTACATGCTATATGTGTATATTAACCGCCTATTTTAAATACATTTGCTATCCTTATATAACGATGAAAAAATATTTAGTTTTCTTTTTTGCCAGCTTTATCAGTAGTTATTCTTTTGCACAGGGCTATCAGGTTACGTTAAAAGCGCCCGGCTACAAAACTGGCATTGCCTATTTAACTTATTACATGGGCAGCAGTTTTACCATAGCCGATTCTGCCGCAATAGGCAATAACAGTGTTGCAATTTTTAAAGACAGCAGCAGGTTGCAGCCGGGTATTTATGCCATTTTTTTTCCGGGTAAGCAATTAAGAACCGAGTTTTTAATTGGCAGCGAACAAATGGTTTCGGTAACCGCAGATACAACCGACCTGGTTAATAAAACCGTTGTTACCGGTTCTAAAGAAAATATCCTGTACGATCAATATCAAAAAATTGCAGCTTCTAAGGGAAGATTGATACAGCAGGAACGCCAGGCTTACACGGCTTCTGTTACAAAAGCTGATACGGCCTTGCATGAGAAAAAATATATGGCTCTTTTAGATGAGCTTAATGATTACCGGGAAGGCATCATTAAAAATCAACCTAACTCCATGATGGCAGCTTTGTTAAGTGCTATGAAAGAACCGGTTTACCCAAGCAAAGTACCCGTTACCAGGCAGGATTCTATCAATAATTACAACGAATACAAAAAGCATTATTGGGATGGCATCAGTTTTATGGATGACCGTATCATACGCACACCTTTCTTTTTAAAAAAGGTAGAGCGCTATTACAGGGAAGTGATCTCTCCTGAACCGGATTCAATTATTAAGGACATTGACTATAAATTATTACTGGCAAGATCGGCTCCGGAGATGTATAAATTTTTACTGAACTGGTTAACAGACGAATTCATCAACCCCAAATATATGGGGCAGGATGCTGTGTTTGTGCATCTTTTTGAAAAATACCACAGCAAGGGCTTAACAAGCTGGCTTAATGAAAAACAAATGGAATCCATCAGCCGCAGGGCCTATATGCTGATGGCCAATCTTATTGGAGAAAAGGCTGCCGATATGGAAATGCTAAATACCGAAGACAAGCCAACTTCATTATACAACCTGAATGCCGACTATACTGTTCTTATTTTTTGGGATCCCAACTGCGGACATTGTAAAGAAGAAGTACCAAGGCTTGATTCCATATACAGAGCGAGCTGGAAAAAACATAACCTTAAAATATTTGCCGTGCTTACACCGGATGGCAAAACAAGTGTAAAGCCTGAATGGCTTGCATTTATTAAAGACCATAATATCGGCGACTGGACTCATGTTTATAAAACCAACGAAATGGAAGATTCGGACTATGCCGCCCAAAGGCCCAGTTTTCGACAGTTGTACGATATTATAATGACGCCAACCATATATTTACTAGATAAAGAAAAACGGATCATTGGAAAAAAACTAACCCTTTTGCAGTTAAACGATTTGCTGGAAGTGAAATGGAAAACTGCCCCTTCGAATTAAAACAACCTATTTAATGAAAAAAATTTTATTGCTGTTTACGGTTGCATGGTTTACCAATGCTGCTTTGGCACAAACATTATTTACCTATGGTAAAACCCCGGTTGATAAAGCCGAGTTTATAAGGGCATACAATAAAAACAAAACCCCGGTTGATAATAAAGAAAAGGCCTTGCGTGAATATCTTGACCTGTATGTAAAATTTAAATTGAAAGTAAAAGCGGCGATGGAACTTAAGCTTGATACACTGCCGCAGTTACAATATGATGCCCAAAGTTTTAGAAGCCAGATAGAAGACAGTTATTTAAACAATGAAAAAGCTGTAAATGATTTGCTGAGTGAAGCATTCAACCGCAGCCAAAAGGATCTGCATGTTTTGCATTTCTTTGTTCCGGTTGATGCGAATGCCACAGCAGAGGATACGCTGAAAGCATTTAAATCAATAAATGCCTTCTACACTTCGCTTGCCGCCGGTAAAACAGACTATGAAAATTTAAGTGCTGCATCTGCTGTTAAAGTAAAACAAACCGACCTGGGCTTTGTAACGGTTTTTAGTCTTCCCTACGAATATGAAAACCTTGTTTATGGCTTAAAAACAGGCGAAGCCAGCAAACCTTACCGTGCACAAAACGGCTGGCACCTGTTTAAAGTAATTGAAGAAAGAAAAGCCGTTGGCAAGTGGAAAGTGGCGCAGATCTTACTTTCTATTCCGCCGGATGCAAATGCTGAGGCCAGGAAAGATTATGAAAAAAAGGCCGACTCAGTTTACCAATTATTACAACAGGGAGAAGATTTTGGCAAGATGGCCCGCTGGTTCAGCGATGATAAAGTAACTTATGGCAGTAATGGAGAGATGGCAGAGTTTGGCTCGGGTAAATTTGAATCGTCTTTTGAAAATGAAGTTTTTAAACTTACAAGAGATCATGAAATAGGCAAACCTTTTTTAACCACTTACGGCTACCATATAGTAAAACGCCTCTCGCACAGTCCGATACCAACCGATAAGAACGATGCGGCTTTTCTGTTTGAATTAAAACAAAAAATACAACAGGACAGCCGGATAAATTTTGCAAAAGACCTTTTTGTAAAAGAGCTAATGAAGCAGGTAAATCTTAAAAAGACCGTTGCCGTTTCTGATGCAGATATGAGCCGCTATGCAGACAGCGTAATTGCAAAACCAAATTCAGAAACCGGTAATACAGCCCTTTTCCCCATAGCTAATAAAACAATTTATACCTATGGTAAAACAAAATTAACCGGTAAAGACTGGCTTGAATTTGTGAGAAGCTATAAAGGAGCCGGTGAACTTTATCATGGTGAATCCAATGCGGTTTTAGCCGATAAATTTATTACTTCTTCAGTTTTGGAGTACTATAAAAAGCACCTGGAAGATTACAACAGCGAGTTTCGTTACCAGATGGACGAGTTTAAAGATGGTAATGTTTTATTTGAAATAATGGAAAAAAATATCTGGGGCAAAGCATCCGCAGATACGGTTGCACTGCAAAAATTTTATACCGAAAATAAAGGCAAATACCTTTGGAATGCAAGTGCAGATGTTATTGTTTTTAACTGCACATCCAAATCCTTTGCAGACAGTGCAAAAGCATCGGTACTTAAGGGAAAAGACTGGAAGAAAATTATGGAAGAGGCTAACAATAATGTACTGGCCGACTCCGGCAGGTTTGAACTTGCGCAACTTCCGGTAACCATTGATTTAAAAAATGCTGATGGTTATGTTTCAGAAATTGTGGTAAGCCCGGTTGACGGAAATACGAGTTTTATAAAAGTTGTTCATCTCTACAACGCAAATCTGCAGCGCAGTTTTGAAGAGGCAAAAGGTTTGGTTATTAATGATTACCAGAATATACTGGAAGAAAAATGGATTGCTGAATTAAAAAATAAATACCCCGTTAAAATAAATGAAGCCGTTTTTCAGACCTTGCTGAAATAATGACATTTTAATTACAATTATAAGCCTGCCTGCAAATTTTGTTGGCAGGCTTTTTGTTTAAGGGGTATTTGTAACAGTGAAATGGCAATAATATTGATATAACTGATTATCATTTTATGCCGATTGAATAACTAAAACGTACAAAAATGAAAAAAGTATTTTTAACAGTAACATTAATTACAGCAATTACATTAGGCACCCGTGCACAGGTGTATGTACAAGGTGGATTAAACCTTGCCAACATTACAAAAACCAACGATGGGCAAACAGAAAAAAACAATATCCTTCCCAGTTTTAATGTAGGTGTTTTAGGCCGGCTACCATTAGCATCTATGTTTAGTCTTGAGTCTGGTTTATTATTTACCGGGCAAGGCTCTAAAGCAGAAACTTATTTCACCAATGGCAATTACACAAAAACAAAATTTAATCCGCTGTATTTACAAGTTCCTTTAAATGCAGTAGTAAAAATTCCTTTAGAAAAAAGCTCAAATATTTTCTTTAACGCGGGTCCATATATTGCCATGGGCGTAGGGGGCAAATCAACAAGAGAAGATCGCTACCTAGGAGTAACTTCAAATTCTTCAAATTCCATCAAGTTTAGCAACGATGATCCTTTTACATCACAACAGGATGATGCTGCATATGATAAACTAAAGAGGTTTGACTATGGTTTAAACTTTGGCGGCGGATTTCAGTTTCAACATTTCATTATAAAAGCAAATTATGGCCTTGGCCTTGCAAAAATAAATTCAACCCAAAGCAATAATACCAGTAATGATAAAAACAAGTATAGAACACTTAGTTTTTCTGTAGGTATTCCACTTGGCAAATAAAAACCCCTCTTGAAAATAAAAGCCCTCCGCTAAAAAGGAGGGCTTTTTTTATACAATATGAAACACGCCATTTAAAGGCTAAAGCTCTGTATTTTACTGTTTCGGCTTTCCCCGTATCAATTTTTCGATCTCTGCTTTGCTCGATGGCATGGTTCCCTGACCCGAAACAAAGTACCATTTTCCTTCTTGTTTGATAAAGGTTTCTGTACGTATCACTCTTATAGGCAGATCGCCGGTTGGTGTGGATAATACCACATCTACCACAAAATGATTTACAGCCGCATCGCCATTGTACACACGTAGCACACTCATGCCCGGTACTGGTTTTGCAGATTTAAAAGTTACTCCAGCATCGGTGAATCCTTTTTTCCATTGTTCAAATCCATAAGAAATCAATCCTTCAGGCCCAACGGCTATATAATCGTCGTTAAGGTGTTTTAAAGAATCCGGAAGCCTGTTCATTAAAGCAATTTCTTTACGTTCTTCAGGGTAATTGGTAGTGTTATATTTGCCTGCCGGAGGCTGTGCCTGTAAGGCGGGGCTTATAAATACAGTTAGCATAACTACAAAGACGATAATTTTTTTCATGTTTTTAGTTTTTGTTTTAATCAAAACTACCATAGCCAAAATCTTTGCTAAAATGCTTAATGGTAAGTGAAGGTTTTTATGAGTGGGTGGTATTTTTTATGTTGTCACCGATATAAAGCCAGCGGAAATGCCATTCCCTCAAAAAACCGACTGCCAGCCATTTTAATTAGGAAAAAGCAGCTTGTCACATTAGTTTTAGGAACCACTTCAGTAATATGCAACGGATTATTTTTTTTGTATGCCTTTTTGTATGCTTTCATGGCAATTTATTTGCCCAGGATACCATTGTACTAAATGGGCAACCTACATGGAAAACAGGCTTTGATATTGCAGACCAATGTTTGTTTTATGAAGATGCTGCAGACTGGCCACTGGATTTTGAAACGATTAAAAAAGAATCGTTTATACCATTTAGAAAAGAATTCAGAAAACAAAAAAATACAAACAGGCCTCTGGTAGTTCAATGGTTTACGTTTGTAATACACAATACTTCTAAAACCGACACGGTGAAACTGCATCTTTTTTTGGCACCGCATGTATTTACCCGGATATACAAGGAAGACAAGTTGCTATCGTTGGGCGGCGTTTATGATACCAGCAGCGAAGTTTTTGATTTTGAGGTTTCGTCGTTAACAGTTACGCCGCTTTCCTCTGTGCGGTTTTGGACACGTACAGAAGACCGCCAAAACCAATTAGTATCATCCCGTATAGGTCTGCAAACACCTTACGTTTCAATGGTTGAAAAGGTAAAGGCAAACTATTGGAACAGGTATATTTTTCTGTTTTTGGCTCTTATGGCAGGCTGCCTGTTTTTTATAACAGTGTATGCCATTTACCAGTATTATTTGTACAGGCTTCGTGCATTTATTTGGTACATAGCATACACCGGGGCATCCTTTGTAACCGCATTGTTTTGGGTAGATATAAGGCTACATGTAGGTATGTTTTCTCCACTTTTTCACGACCTCATGTTATCAATATTTATTTATTTAGTGCCTGTGCTGTACACTTTTTTTATAGGTAGCATGTTGCAACTACCGCTTTATTTTAAAAGATGGTGGAGTGTTGTGAAACTGCTGACAGCCGTTCTTATTTTTCAAATGCTGGTGCAATTTATTACGATACGCACCGGTTGGTTTATGTTTAACTATAATTATTATGGTTATTTTTTATCCATTATACCTATGGTTTTGCTACATATCTTTTTATTGATATTAACAGCAATAAGCAAAGACAAAGTGAAACGGTTTTTATTTGCTGGCATTTTAAGTCTGTTGCTATTGTGGTGTATGCCATTAACCAATGTGTTTTCTTTAATACCATCAAAAAGCCATGAGTTAAGGTATATATTAATTTTTGCTCCGGCATTTTTATTACTGGGCTTAACTGTTGAAGCAATTTGTTTTTCGTTCGCCCTTTCGTACCGCAGTAAATTGGTATTGATTGAAAAAAATAAATTGCAGGAAAACTACACAAAGGATTTAGCAGAAACATTGGCCATAAGAACCAAAGAACTGGAAGAGCAACGCAATATCAGGGAAGAACAAAAAATAAAACAAATTGAAACAGAGTTTGAAAAAAGAATTGCCGAAACTGAAATGACAGCGCTTCGGGCACAAATGAATCCGCATTTTATTTTTAATTGCCTTAATTCCATCAAACTCTATACGCTTGAAAATGATTCGCAAACGGCATCAGAATATTTAACCATTTTTTCCCAGTTAATCAGGCTCGTATTGGAAAATTCACGTTCAGAAAAAGTAACCCTACAAAAAGAATTGGAAACGTTGCGCCTGTATATTGAATTGGAAGCCATGCGTTTTAAAAACAAGGTAAACTACCAGATAAATATTGAAAAAGAAATTGACCAGGAATACATTGAAATACCCCCCTTATTGTTGCAACCTTTTGTAGAAAATGCAATATGGCATGGTTTAATGCACAAAAAAGAAGGCGGCAATATTCTTGTTGATGTATCGCAACCTGCCGAACATTATTTGTTGGTAGAAATAAGTGATGATGGTATTGGCCGGGCATTGGCTGCCGAATACAATAGCAAATCTGCCACCAGGCAAAAATCGTATGGTCTTAAAATGACCTCCGAACGTATCGACATCATCAATCAATTAAGCCAGATAAATGCAGATGTGCAGATTGTTGATTTAAAAGACGGGATGAACAATGCCTCAGGAACAAAAGTGATTATCAAAATACCAGTTTAAAATATGCTTAAAGCAATTATAATAGACGACGAGCCCGATTGTGTGAGATTATTATCGTTACAACTAAAAATATATTGCCCGCAGGTGCAGGTGGTAGGCGAATGTACAGATAGTAATGAAGGGCTTGCGCAAATAATGGCTCTGCAACCAGATGTTGTTTTTCTGGATATTGAAATGCCTTTTATGAATGGGTTTCAGTTGTTGGAGAAGATTACAAACATAAATTTTAGCTTAATATTTGTTACCGCTTACGATAAATTTGCAGTAAAAGCTTTTCGCTTTAGCGCACTGGATTATTTATTAAAACCCATTGACGGAAAAGACCTGAAAGCCGCAGTGGAGAAAGCAGAGCAACGCAATTGGCCGCAAACCCAGCAGCTTACTTTATTAAAACAACAACTGCATAGCGAAGGAAAAATACTGCCCGATAAAATTGCACTTCCTTACCAAAATGGGGTAACGTTTGCCGAAATAAAAAACGTAATCTATTGCGAATCGGACAATAACTATACCCGCATTTTTACCTTTGATGATAAACAATATATGGTAGCAAAAACCCTGGGCGATATACAGGAAGTATTAGAAGAGAGAAATTTTTTACGCATACACCGTCAATACCTTATAAACCTGGATCACATAAAAAAATATGTACGTGGCGAAGGCAATTATGTAATTATGAGTAACGACAAAAGCATTCCAGTTGCCCGTAATCAAAAAGAGCGGTTGATTGAAAAATTTGGCTGGTTGTAAAATGGGTATATTCAGAAATATTCGCAATAGCAAAACGCCCCTTAAAGATTGACGTTAATTCCTGACTTCTTCTTCGAAGTCTTTCTTCTTATACAATCTGTTTAACAACATCAGCAATAATTTTAGGCCTTCCCAATGTGTAATAATGTAAAACCGGCACTCCAAAAGCTTTCAGTTCTTTAGACTGTTGCAGCAACCAGGCAGTACCTACCTGTTCTACTTCTTCATCCGTATTACACTTAATTACTTCTTTGCTGAGTGCTGTTGGTAAATCAATATGAAAAACCTTGGGTAATAACGTCATTTGCTTTTTTGTATAGATTGGTTTCAGTCCTGGTATAATGGGCACCGTAATTCCAATGTCACGGCAGGCTTTCACAAACGCATAAAATTTTTCGTTGTCAAAAAACATTTGTGTTACAATATAATCTGCACCCATATCTACCTTTGTCTTTAAATAGTGCAGGTCGCTATCCATATTGGGCGCTTCAAAGTGTTTTTCGGGGTAACCCGCCACACCAATACAAAATTTTGTCTGGCTGGTATTTTTTAAATCTTCTTCCAGGTAAACTCCCGCATTCAAATCGGTAACCTGTTTCAGCAAATCAGTGGCATATTGGTGCCCGCCGGGTTCAGGTAAAAAAGCAGTTTCGTTTTTTGCAGCATCGCCTCGTAAAACCAGTACATTATCTATGCCCAGGTAGTTCAGGTTTATCAGGGCATCTTCGGTCTCATTAACGCTGAACCCGCCACAAATTAAATGGGGTACTGTATCCACGCTGTACTTATTCATTATTGCAGCACAAATACTTTCTGTACCCGGCCGTTTACGCACTACCACCTTCTGAAAATTTCCATCGGGTGTTTTTTTAAAAACATGTTCGCTGCGGTGATAGGTAACATTTATAAAAGCCGGATTAAACTCCATCAGGGGATCAAGGTGCTGATACAAAGACTGGATTCCCTTGCCTTTCAGCGGAGGTAAAATTTCAAAAGAAATAAGTGTGTCTTTTGCCTGGTTGATGTGATCTATTACTTTCATTATTTAAAAATATCTGCAAACATACCAAGTAAACAGTAAACACAAACTACTGTTAAACTAAAATTTGAAAAACACCTGTTACCGGTTTACACTATTTTTGTAAAAAAATAATCTTTTGAGCCTTACCATACATACCAAAGACCTTGTAAAAATTTACGGCAGCCGTACGGTTGTAAATAAGGTTTCGTTTAATGTAAAGCAGGGTGAAATTGTGGGTTTGCTGGGTCCAAACGGTGCCGGTAAAACAACCTCCTTCTACCAGGTGGTTGGTTTGGTAAAGCCCGATGAAGGCGATGTTTTTTTAAACGATATCAATATTACCAAACTGCCCATGTACAAAAGGGCGCAAATGGGTATTGGTTACCTGCCGCAGGAAGCCAGTGTTTTTCGCAAGCTGAGTGTAGAGGATAATATTATGGCAGTATTGGAAATGACCAAACTCAGCAAGAAAGAACAAAAAGAAAAATTAGAAATCCTGCTTGACGAATTTAACCTGCAGCGGGTACGTAAAAATAATGGCGATACTTTGAGTGGCGGTGAAAGACGCAGAACTGAAATTGCACGGGCTCTGGCTGTTGATCCTAAATTTATTTTGCTGGATGAACCCTTTGCCGGCGTTGATCCCATTGCGGTGGAAGATATACAGGCCATTGTAGCCAAATTAAAATTCAGGAATATCGGTATACTGATCACCGACCATAATGTAAATGAAACGCTCTCCATCTGCGACCGGGCTTATTTACTGATTGATGGAAAAATTTTTACCCACGGCACAGCCGAAGAGCTGGCCAATGATGAGCAGGTTCGTCGTTTATACCTTGGTAAAAATTTTGAATTAAAACGTAAGGATTATTTGCATGATGAAGCTGCCCGATAATTATTTATCTTGTTGGCTGAATGAAATTTCTCTCCCCAGCCATATCTAAATTAGCCCGCATGCGTTTGTGGCGCATCGAAAACTGGAGCAATCACCCGGTGGCAGCACAGCGTGAAGTTTTACAGGAGCTGGTTACCGCTGCACAATACACCGAGTTTGGAAGAAAATATAATTTTTCGAAATTATTTTCGTTGCGGGAATTTAAAAAGAAAGTCCCTATTCATGAGTATAACGACCTGAAGCCATACATTGAACGCATGATGAATGGAGAGGAAAATATTTTATGGAATACACCGGTTAGCTGGTTTGCCAAATCATCAGGCACCACATCCGACAAAAGCAAATTTATACCCATCGGTGAAGAAAGTTTAAAGGAGAATCATTTTCAGGCAAGTAAAGATCTGCTTAGTAATTACTATAAAAATTTTCCTTCCAGCGATTTATTAACCGGCAAAGGCCTGGTTGTTGGCGGCTCTCACCAGATAAGCAAGGTAAATGATGAAATACAATATGGAGACCTTAGTGCTGTGCTGATGCAGAACTCGCCATTTTGGGGGCAGTGGATACGCACACCAGAGCTAAGTGTTGCCCTGCTGGATGAGTGGGAAGAAAAAATTGAAAAACTAGCTCAGGTAACGGCTGAAGAAAATGTTACTTCCCTGGCCGGCGTACCAACCTGGACGCTGTTATTATTAAAACGCATTTTAGAAATAAAAGGAAAAACAACCATAAAAGAAGTTTGGCCCAATCTGGAATTATATATCAACGGAGGTGTTTCTTTCATCCCGTATAAAGATCAGTTTGACAAAATTTTCGGCGGTAAAATAAATTACATTGAGATATACAATGCAAGTGAGGGCTTTATTGCAGCACAGGTAACACCGGATGATAATGGCATGTTATTATTTACCGAGCATGGTATTTTTTACGAGTTTATGCCTGTTGAAGAATATGGAAAAGAAAATCCATTAACCGTAGGTTTAAAAGATGTAGTCATTGGTAAAAATTATGCACTGGTGATGAGCACTACCGGTGGTTTGTGGCGCTATTTAATTGGCGATACTGTACAGTTTACAAGCCTTAATCCATATAAAATAAAAATAACCGGGCGACTTAAACATTATATGAATGCCTTTGGCGAAGAAGTGATTGTTGATAACAGTGATAAAGCCATTGCGTATGCTGCAGAAAAAACAAATGCGGTTGTTAACGATTACACCGCTGCCCCGGTTTACTTTACAGACAACAGCAACGGTGCACACGAATGGCTGATTGAATTTGAAAAAGAGCCAGATGATTTTGATAATTTTATCTACGAACTCGACAGCGAATTAAAAAATATCAACAGCGATTATGAGGCAAAGCGCCACAAAAGCATTGCGTTAAGGCTGCCCATAGTTCATAAATTAAAAAAGGGCACTTTTACAGCATGGTTGCGCAGTAAAGGAAAGCTGGGCGGCCAGCATAAAATACCCCGGTTAAGTAATGAACGCACAATGCTTGAAGAAATATTAAACCTAAGTTTATAAAATGGGAGAACCAATAATATGCAAAAATTGCGGCAACTTCTTCACCGGTAAGTTTTGTAATAATTGCGGCGAAAAAGTTTATACCAATAAAGACAGGTCTGTTATTCATTTATTATCTGAAGGATTTCATTTTATAACACACTTTGAAGGGTCATTTTTTAATACCATTGTTGCACTGTTTACAAAGCCTGGCAAATTCTCTCTTGATTACTGCAATGGTGTACGAAAAAAATATTTTAAGCCCATGGCATTTTTTCTGCTGCTGGTAGTGATCTATCTTTTATTCCCGTTTTTTGATGGATTAAATACCCCAGTTTACTATCATGTTAGGCACCCGTTTTATGGTAATTATGCCCTGCGTAAATCACTCGCAATAATACAGCAAAAGCATTTGACCGATGCCGCGTTTGGCGAAGCTTTTTCGCACGCATCAGAAAAAATATCAAAATTTTTATTGTTTATCATCATCCCGGTAATGGCTTTTTTTTCCTGGTTCATCAGCTTTAAGAAAAGAAAATATTTCTACGATAATTTTGTGTTTAGCATTGAAGCAAATTCATTTTTTCTCCTGTGGGGATTCCTGATCTTTCCCGTGCTTTTTCGTCTGTTTGCTAAAATTATTCCTGTTTCTGATAGCGTAAGCGGCCTCACCATACTTTCTGTTGATCTTAGTATTTTTCTCTTTTATCTGGTGTTTGCGGCGAGGATGTTTTTTCAATTTAAGTGGTGGTTTTGTATTTTGTATTCGTTTTTGTTCACTTTTTTACTCGCCATTTTTATTCAATACATTTATAAATTTCTTTTATTTTACATTACCATTCACCTGATTTAATAATTTAATTTACATAAAGCCTTCCAATGGTTACGAATTATTACATTTGTCAATAATTCTTAATCCCGGGCCAAAATATAAAATGCTATTTATGAAATTACTGGAAGGAAAAAATGCCATTATAACCGGTGCTGCACGTGGCATTGGAGAAGGTATTGCTATAAAGTTTGCAGAGCATGGCTGTAATATTGCTTTTACTTATGTAAGCGACGGCAGTGCAGAAAGGGCAAAAGCTTTGGAAAATAAATTAACCGCAAAGGGCGTTAAGGCAAAAGCTTACCAGAGCAATGCCGCAGATTTTACCGCCTGCGAAGCTTTTGTAAATGATGTGTTGAAGGAATTTGGAAGTATACATGTTTGTGTAAACAATGCCGGCATTTCAAAAGACAATTTATTGCTGCGCATGACACCAGAACAATGGGATGATGTGATGCAGATAAATTTAAAGAGCGTTTTTAACATGACAAAGCAGGTAATAAGGCCCATGATGAAAGCACGTAGCGGAAGTATCATCAACATGAGCAGCATTATTGGCGAAATGGGTAATGCAGGCCAAAGCAGTTATGCCGCCAGCAAGGCTGGCATCATTGGCTTTACAAAAAGCATTGCTAAAGAACTGGGCAGCCGCAATATCCGTTGCAATGCGGTGGCTCCTGGTTTTGTAGAAACAGATATGACCAGTTATTTAAAAGAAGGCGAAGGTGCCGAAAAATATAAAGCAGATATTCCTTTAGGCAGGTTTGCCAGTACCGAAGACATTGCCAATACCTGTTTGTTTCTAGCCAGTAATATGGGCAGCTACATTACCGGGCAAGTTATCAGTGTCTGTGGCGGTTTGAATATATAATTATGAATTTTAAAACTTAAGAAAAGTAAATTTTACAAAAAAAGTTGGGCATTAAAAGCCGAGACCTTTTTATTTCAACTTCTATCTTTAAAACCCGTAAGAATATTTTTTTTACGGAACAATCTCTGTTTCATCTGTCAGGTATTTTATCTCTATAAAACCATTTACCTGTAATTGGTACTGGTTGTTAACTGCGTATTCAATTATTGTTTTTAATGCATTTTTTGTAATCTTTAATCGCTCAATACGTTTTTTTGAATTAGAAATATCTTTAGAAAATCTTTCTTTATTACTAAACTGCTCCAACTTGTGATAATTTATTTTACGTGAAATTAGATCAGATAAAATTTTACCGGCTTCGGATGGGGCAAATGTTCCCTCAACCAATGTAAGGTGCTGTATGTTTTCCATAATTATTCAGATAATTGAATTTCGCTTTTAATAGAAATGCTGCTCCCGATCTGTTCTATATACAGCCTGGCTTCGGACAGGTTTCTCTGCAATTGTTTAATTCTGGCCTCCCTCATTTTAATATCTTCTTCATTAATAGAATGTTGAATTTTGCCTTCTTGAAACTTAATTTTAATCTGCGTCATCTGTGTTATAATATCAACAGCATCATTGGCGTTGAATTGGCCTTGTATCAGGTGTATATTCATTTTGTTTGGTTTTATTGGCCCTGTCCCAGAGAAAAAGCAGGATTGCCGTCAAAAGTGTAAAGATTTTCGGTTTTAATTGTATCTATATTCTCTTTTATTGCATTTTCCAGCAATTGGATAATGTCATTTTTCGTAATGCCGTTTCCATCAGTGGGCTTAAAACGGCAGCGCCAATGGTCTGTACAGAATGTTTCTGAAAAACCATCAGGATATACCTTAATGCCTCTGTTGGTAATCATGGAAAGTTTCAAATTTTCAAGTTCTGTTTTATGTACCAGAGATGCTAACTCATCCGGGTTACTTCCGTTCCAGTGTACAAAAAAATCCACCCCTGCCAATTCTTTTTTAAGTGGCGCTTTGCGTTTATATTTAGGAAGATTTAAAACAACACCTTTCTTATAAGTTACCGGTTTTAGTATTAATGGTTTTTTTTCCAGATTAGCAATTACAGCCTGGGCAAATTCTTTTGTTCCCACCTGTTGTTTGCTTACTCCTTCTTTAAAAATGTCATTGGTATGAATTCCATCTTCAATTGTTTTAAGCCAGGCGTTCTGCACTTTTTCTGCAACTTCCGTTTGCCCTATATGGGTTAACATCATTACAGCCCCCTGTAGTAAGCCCGAGGGATTTGCAGAGTTTTGTCCGGCTCTTCGTGGTGCGGAACCATGTATAGCTTCAAACATGGCACACTCTTCACCAATATTGGCAGAACCGGCAAGGCCAACTGAGCCTGTAATCTGTGCTGCCACATCCGATAAAATATCCCCATATAAATTAGGCATTACAATTACATCAAATGCTTCAGGCGTATCCGCCATCTTTGCAGCACCAATGTCAATTATCCAGTGCTCATTTTCTATTTCGGGATACTCTTTTGCTATCTCATCAAATACCTGGTGAAACAATCCGTCGGTCTGCTTCATAATATTATCCTTTGTAAAACAGGTTACTTTCTTTCTGCCATATTGTTTGGCGTATTCAAAAGCATATCTCACAATTTTTTCGCATCCCGGGCGGCTTATCAGTTTAAGGCACTGTACCACTTCATCCGTTTGCTGATGTTCAATACCTGCATATAAATCTTCTTCATTTTCCCTCACTATCACCAAATCCATTACAGGGTGTTTGGTTTTTACAAATGGATGCAAACTCATGCAGGGACGAACATTGGAGTATAGCCCTAAAAATTTACGGGTAGTTACATTCAAGCTTTTGTAACCACCTCCCTGGGGAGTTGTAATGGGGGCTTTAAGAAATATTTTATTTCTGCGGATAATATCCCAGGATTCTTTGGCGATACCCGATGTATTGCCGGCCAGATAAACTTTCTCTCCTACTTCAATTTCTTCTATTTCCAATTGGGCTCCGGCCGCCAGAATAATTTCAAGTGTGGCATCCATAATTTCCGGACCAATGCCATCACCTTTTGCTACAGTAATTTTTGTCATGTTGTTAATTTTTTTACAGTGCAAAAATGTATCTATTCATTCATAAGTAAACATATATCTTTACTATACTAATCATAAACATTATTTATGAACTATACGCTGAATCAATTGCAAATTTTTTTAAAAATTGTACAAACAAAAAGTGTAACAAGGGCTGCAGAGGAGTTACACTTAACACAACCAGCTGTTTCAATTCAGTTAAAAAATTTACAGGCGCAATTTGAAATAGCCCTAACTGAAGTAGTTGGAAGAAAAATATACATTACTGATTTTGGAAAAGAAATTGCGGAAGTTGCGGAAAACATATTGAACCATGCCCATGTAATTAACTACAAAACATTAAAGCACAAGGGAAAAATGGCCGGTCGTTTAAAAGTTTCAGTAGTATCTACAGGTAAATATGTAATGCCTTTCTTTTTATCCGATTTTATGCAATTGCACGATGGTGTAGAACTGGTGCTGGATGTAACTAACAAAATGAAAGTTGTGGAGAGTTTAGAGAAAAACGAGGTTGATTTTTCACTGGTTTCAGTTTTACCGGATGCTATGCAAATCGAAAAGTTGGAATTGATACAAAATAAATTGTACCTGGTAAGTAATACAAAGCAAAAGTTCAAGAACAAGCTCTACAATAAAAATGTTTTCGAATCTGTACCCCTCATTTACAGAGAGGTGGGTTCTGGTACACGTCAAACAATGGAGAAATTTATTAAGCGTAATAATTTGCCTGTACAAAAAAAGATGGAGCTTACTTCCAATGAAGCAGTAAAACAGGCTGTTATTGCCGGGCTGGGTTGCTCTATTATGCCATTAATTGGTATAAAGAATGAATTGCAGAGTGGTGAGTTGCAGATTATTCCTGTAAAAGGCTTTCCCATAAAATCAGTGTGGAATTTAATCTGGTTGAAGGGTAAAAATCTTTCCCCGGTTGCCTTAGCTTTTTTAAATTATATTAAAAAAGAAAAGGAGAATATCATTATGGAAAAGTTTCAATGGTTTGAGGATTATTGAACCCCTATTCCGGCAAATCAGATTTAGCTTATTTTCTTAAATTTAGCAATTGCATGTTTTGTAAAATCACTCAATACCAATTTGCCGCTGATAGCTGCCCTTTCTTTTAATATTTCATCCCAGTGTTCGGTTCCCCTCCAAAATATTTTTTTCATTTCGGCCATGGCTGCCGGGTTGGAATGCGCAAGCGTGTTGGCCAGTTTATAAACCGCCTCATCCATATTTTCAATACTACCATGTAATTCTGCAAAAAGCCCTTTACGCTTGGCCCAGTCGCTGCTGCGCCAACTGGTTGCATCAATGGATAATGCACTGAACGCAGCAGTGCCAATTTTTCTTTCCACTGCTGGACCCACAACAAAAGGGCCAATTCCAACAGCCAGTTCACTAAGCTTTACTTCAGCCTTATCGGTTGCAATGGCATAATCAACCGCAGCAGCAATTCCCACACCACCGCCAACACATTTTCCCTGTATGCGGCCAATAATAAACTTAGGGCATTTGCGCATGGCATTAATTACGTTGGCAAAACCGCTGAAAAATTTTAGTCCCTCCGTTTCGCTTTCAATAGCAATCAGTTCATCAAAACTAGCACCGGAGCAAAATGTTTTATCGCCTGCACTTTTTAGAATAATTACACTTGTATCGCTGTGCGTACCCGCAAAGTGAATTTCATGAGCAAGCTCCTCCAGTATTTTTCCGGGCAGACTATTGCTTTGCGGGTGAAAAAATTCGATGCTGTTAATGCCGTGTTCGATGTGGGATTTTACGTATGCTTCGGTCATTTGAATACTTTTTATCAAAGCTACAATAAATGTTTTCTTTTTTAAGGCTGGTTTTCAGTAGAATGCCAATTGCTTTGAATATTGAATAATTTATTATACTTTGTTAAGCCAAGATTTTCTTCCTAAAATTATTATTTATGAAAGCGAAATATCTATTCTTCCTGGTTTTGTCATTCGGTATTATAAATTCGGCCGAGCCCCAGGGGATTTTAAAAAAAATAAAAGACAAGACTTCCGGAAGCGAAAATATCAAAACATCAGATAATAATAAACCCAAAGTGGCCTGGTGCGACACAGGCCTGGTAAACAATATTTATACGCTGGCTTACAGCAGTCCGGTAAATTTTACTATTATGTACGATGAAAGCAGACTGGGAATTGGAAGAAATAAAAGCGACTATCATTTAATATTGAAACAGTTTGCTGATAAAAAGCAACAGTTTGTAATTATTGACAATGGAAAAGTAACAGCTACCGTTACTGAACTAACCAATGCCAATTTAATTGGTGGTTTACGCAGTCCGCTGGATGGTTTAATTAGCGGAGGCACAAAATCGCAAAATGAAAAATACATCATTGCCGAAACCACCACCGTTGTGATTCCGGGACAGAACTCACAAACAGTAACAACTCCCAAAAAAATTGATGCAAGCAAAACCAACCAGGCTTTTGAGATGATGAAGAATACGGATGAGTATAAAAAAATGAGCCCACAAGAAAAGAAAGAGTTAGAAGAAGCAATGAAGATGATGCCACAGGCTGCTGCTGAATATAATAACAGCGGCATAGCTGGTAAAATAATTACTACACCCGAAGTGAAAGGCGCTACCTATAGCGGCGCCAATGGTTTTTACAATATAATAGTGAAGGGGAAAAATTACGGCCGGTTTGGCGGCCAGCCTCAATTACAAATTTCGGACGATGAAACCAATGTGTACATAGTAGCTGATGATGAAAAAGGCAAAACAAATTTTATTGCCAACGATAAAAAAACATTGCTCAATGCAAAAAATAATTTTGGAATGGGCCATATTGGCAACTTAATTATGAGCCCAGATGGAAAAAAAGCAGCATTTGTGGAGCAGAAACTGATGACCGAAAAAGACCAGGAAGACATGCTGAAGGATATGCAAGCGGGGCGGCCGGCCAAGCAGACTTTCATCGTTACAAAAAGCGATGGTGCTTCGTTTCAAATTACCAGGGTTGATGGTGGCGATAAATTTAAAATATCCAATACCGGTGCTGTTGTATTTGTAGATGCAAAATCCGGCGATGTATCTGCCGATGGAAAAATAATCGGAAAATTTAAAACCAACGGCAGCGATTTAAATAGCGACGCTTTATTATTTGGAAGCGACCCATCAAAAATGTGTTATTACTACGAAGATGGCAGTCTCAGTTTTATGGATGGTACAAAAAAAGAAATGGGTATTTTATTTCCGGCTGTAATTTCTGAGGCTGGTAAAAGCTATGTTACCTGGTTTAGAAAATGTAAGAACGATATTTACATTGGCAAGTTTGAATTTTGATTTAAATAATTTAAAAATACGGTTATGAAACTTAAATTGATATTGATTGCTTTTGTGTTTGTTTCGTTTACAACACCTGTAACCAACAATTACAAAAAAGATTTTGGCAATGATTATACCCATGCTGTGCAATGGCTTACATTAAACAGCACAAGTTTTGAGCAGGCTGCAAGTTTGTTTAACATACCTGCCCGTAACTTAAAAGCCATTATTTTTCCTGAGCTGATACGATACAATACTGTGTACGATGCCATTGAGATCAATTCGTTAAAATACCTGTATGTAAGCGAGGGGAAAGATTATGCCGATTTTTCGGTAGGTAATTTTCAGATGAAACCTTCTTTTGCCGAAATGATAGAAGCCGATGCCAACCAATACCTCGATGAAAATTTTTTAAAGCTCAGCGGTTTTGATAAGTTAAAAGACATTACTGATAATGAAGATAGCCGTAAAGAAAGAATAGCCAGGATAACTACTGTACAACAGCAGCTTATTTACCTCTGTGCGTTTTATAAAATATGTGAACTGAAATTTGAAGAAAAGGTATTTGCATCTGCAAACGATAAAATAAAATTTTATGCCACTGGCTACAATGCTGGCTACAGGCAAAGCTTTGAAAACCTAATTGCAGCTCAGTCAAAAAATTACTTTCATACCGGTAAGTTTTTTACAACAGCTAATTATAATTATGCAGATATAAGTAATTACTATTTTACGCAGGAAAAATAATACAGTTATTAAACCGTGGATAAGAAAGAGGTGAAGTCATTTTTTCTTTCACGTGCAATGCTGATAACGGCGCCATTGGATAATTTTGCCTCGCTGGTATCGGGAGAAATACTTTGAATATAGTTAACGTTTACCAGGTAGCTTCTGTGTGTGCGGTAAAAACCTTCCTGCTCAGTTAACTGGCTTTCGTAATCTTTAATATTTTTACTTACCAGTATTTTATTCCCGTCCTGCAAAAATATATTTACATAACTGCCTTCGGCTTTTAAATGGGTTATGTCTTTTACTTCTATAAACAGGCTGCCTTCACTTACCGGCACTACAATTTTTTTTATTTTCTTGTCCTCCAGATTGGTTTTAAGTATCTCCAATCTTTCTTTAATAAGCGAGTTGCCTTTAATCTTTTCTGCTTTATCAACGGCTTTTATCAGTTGATCAATCTGCAAAGGTTTTAGTAAATAGTCTACTGCACTAACCTGAAAAGCCTTTAGCGCAAACTCGCTGTAAGCAGTTACAAAAATTACTTCAAAATTAATTTCATCAAAAAACTCAAGTAACTGAAAGCCATTATAGCCGGGCATTTCAATATCCAGAAAAACAATATCCGGTTTTTCTTTTTGAATCAACTTTACACCTTGTACCACATCGGGTGCATCGCCAATAATGCTTACAGCAGGGCAATACTCTTCAATAAAAGAGCGCAGTATTCTTCTGGCTTTTGCCTCATCATCTATAATTACCGCTTTAAGCATTGTACCAAAAGTATATTTTTTATGTCTTAATTTTTAAGAAAATTTACTGTTTTTTGAGAGGCACAATTTTCCATCAAACAAAAAAAGTAAAAGAGGGCCGGGCTTATCGCCCGACCCATTGAATCAGCCGTTAGTCTTAGAAACCTTATTCAACAGCGCTTTTAAACTTTTATCT
>JBBQLS010000023.1:0-26549 GCA_038328115.1 Chitinophagales bacterium | reverse complement strand
GGTTTCTTTCAGGTTATCGTATTGTCTCTTAGCTGAACCATCAGCCAGATACAGGGCTCTTGTAATGTTGGCATCAATCACTTTTTCATCAGGGTCAAGGGTAAAGAAATATTGATGAAACATTTTTACATGGTCTTTTGCCTCCACCGGAACGTTATCTTTCCTGTCGGCTGAGTATGCCTCTAAGGCTTTACCATTGGCGAGGATAAAAATCTTTTGTTGGGATTGGGATGCTAACTGATAGCTTTTGTAAGCGATAAAAAGAGAGATGATAGTGCAGGCTATTATAAACACAATGGAGAATATCCGTACATACCGGAATGCCGAATCAATATTTTTCATTTTCTTAAACATCACACTCACATTTTTCTAACTCACTCTTAGAATGGCTGCAAATATTTCTCCAATTGAATGTGATGAAGGGGTAAGCGAGGTAGGACAACCCCGGGAATGGCATTGAAAACGAGGCGTATTCGATAATTAATTTTCTGTGACTGTTACCTGAAAACTCTCGCTCCTTGGTCAAATAATTATTAAGAATCACTGTATCTTTAAACATCAGACTACGACAATCGGCAAGTTGTACTTCATGCTGTGGCGACAGTTCATAACTTCAAAGGTGACCAAAACAACAACATGACATTACAAGCCAACGCTTCGCAAAAACAAAAGAGCTGCAAAGCCACCGCACAAGCACATAAAGACAGTCTATGAACGAACTTGACGAGCTAATAAAAAGACGGACTGAAAAAGTTAATAGGTATAGGCGTTTAATCATCCCTTCAAAATCCTTTACAGCAACCGCTTTGGCGGTTTCGCAACCATCTTTTTGAGGAGTAAATCGAAGATTGACCCCATGTTACTTCGTCTGTTGTATCTGTAATGATACTCATCAAGATACCCCTGCATATGTTCTTTACTGCAATGATGATGAATGCCTCTCAGCCATCCTTTTACGTTCATGATGTGAATATGTATGTCTTTAAATTTCTTTCCATCATCTGAAGCTATTTGTTCCAGCTTGAGATATTGCTTTTTAAGTGGAGTATATCCTTTCCATTCATCGGTAATAACTTGTGCTTCTTTTGATACATATTTGTTCAAAAAGGCTCCCAATTCTTTGCTGGAAGCATGTTCAATTATCCCGGCATATGCTCTGCCGACTCCATCTTTAGTAACTTCTAAAGCCACCACTACCAGCTTTTTACTTCCTAAAGACCGTCCTCTTTTTTGTTCTTCCGGGCCACCAACCAAAAATTCATCTACATGTACTAATCCTTCCAAAGGGTTTTGCATACTGCTTTGCATGGCCTTTTGTATTTTCCATTTAAAGCCCCAGCAGGTCTTTTGACGTAGCTCAAACTCTCTGCTTAGTTCCAGTGTGGACATCCCTTTCTTCTTGGTAGCTATTTTGAAAACAATATGAAAGGCCACTAATAAAGAAAACTTCACCTTGTCAAACATGGTTCCGGCAGTAGGGCTTTCATCATGCTTACACTTTAAGCATCTTCGATTATTAGGCTTGCTTCCTTTAATATATTGTTCATTACCACAACGTCTGCATTTATAGCCTTGCTCCCATTTAACATCGGTTATATACTTTAAACAGTCTTCTTCTGTTTTAAAATACTGATTGAATTTTATTGAGTTCACACCAGTAAATTTATCCCTAATTTCCACATCCAAATATAGAAAAATTTGGGATGGCTAAACGCCTATACCTAAAAATTAATTTATGACACCCGACAAATTCATTAAAAAATAAACATTTATTTATTACCGGTGGGGCCAGGGGTATTGGTTTTGAAATAGCAAGTCAATTTCCTGCAGCAGGTGCAGTAATATCATCGCTTGATTTTAATGAAGAAGATTTAATTGCAGCTGCCAAACAACTCACTACTGGCGGGGCAACCGTTTATACCTACCCTGCAGATGTATCTAAAAAAAGTATTGTTTGCAAAACTGTTGCACAAGCAGATGCCATACAGCCATTTGATATATTCTTTCCAACGGCGTCGAACATAGCCATTTCACAAGTTTTTCCAGAAGGAGTAGTAGGCATCATATTGCTCCGTAATGATTTCTTTGGCGGCTGCATTGGTTGCTGCTTTGGTAATTGGCGGATAATAAAGCCACGGTCGCCAGCCATACCACAGCGTCCACTCATAATCGGTACCACTGCTTTGTTTGCACAACTGTTGCCCAGCAATTGCAGCTTTGATAATAAATTCATTTTGTAAGGGGTACACACGGGATGAAAAACAAGATTGTCTTTTTTATTTTTTTATGGAGAGTTTTGGCAAAAGATAATCTGCTGCAAAATTGATGCTGTTAATGAACTGCAGTTTGCTAAAATAGGTTTTATTAATGTCAAATAAATAAGTCATTACCTGATGCAGAGAATGGGTACAGGAGGTTACATCCATCAGTACTGGCAGCTCGCCTTTTTGTGTCCACTGCCATAGCACTTCAATTGTGTTATTTACAGTGTGAGTATAAGCAGGAATAAATCCTTTGGATGAAAACAACTGGCCGCAGCAAACACCTTATTGTTAGCCGCAATAAATAATTTCAACCCGGCCTTATCGCAAAGGTTTTCTATTACTTCATCAATAGATGCTTTGTTTTTTTTATCTGCGCCCATCATACGGGTGATGCAGCTTGGAAAATAAATTACATCTGCATCAATAATTACATTTGGCTTTATGGCTTGGTTTACTGATAGACCTTGTCCAAAGTGGAAAGGAGGGAGCAATTTTTTTAGTATTGCCTGTTAGAAATCACATCGCGTTTCCACCTATAATTGTCTGTAAAAATAACCGCACAAGGTATGGTGCAGTTTTACTTATTGCTTGCTATATGAAAAAAATAATTAGTGGATATTTTCTAAAAAACTGCTTCTCCTCATCAGTATAAACAACTCTAATCACAAATACCAATAAACAAATATAAGCCACCGCTAAGAGGAATATTTTCAAAGGATTGCAAATTAGTGTAACTATGTTGGCATGTTTTAATATTCAACTTTTCTGAAGCTGGAGGATCTCGGATAAATCTATTGAAAAAAAGAAACCAGGGTATTAATATGTTGCCCTGCCTCCAGATAAATCGAAAGTAAAACCAGTTATAAAACTATTTGAGGAAGATATGATATAACAAATCAAATTAACCGCTTCCTCTAATGTGCCGCAGCGTTTCATTGGTATCTTATCCGTCATATACTTAACCTGTTGCGCCGGCATGGCATCTACCAATGGCGTTCTGATTACTGCAGGCGCTAAAGCATTTACGGTAATGCCCATTTCGCCATATTCTTTTCCCTGCACTTTGGTCATGCCAATTACAGCAGCTTTAGATGCAGAGTAGGCAAGCATTCCGGCATTTCCTTCTTTGCCTGCAATAGAAGCCAGGTGCAATATTCTGCCGTACTGTTGTTTCATCATGTGAGGCAATACTGCATGAGCGGTATAAAAACTTGCCATAAAATTTATTTCAAAAACCTTATGTAAATTGTCTGTAGCCACTTCATGGCTTAATACATTGGTTATGCCGGTAATACCTGCACAGTTTACCAATATATCTATCCTGCCCCATTTTTTGGCAGCATTGTCGATTGCACTTTTTACTTCAGCCTGTTTGGTAATATCAATTGCAAATAAAGTCACTTGTCCTGCATATTCACCAAAAGATTTTTCTAAATCTTCTTTATTTAAATCCAGCAAAATAAGATTTGCGCCTCTAGCGATTAAACTTTTGGCAACAGCCAGCCCTATGCCTGAAGCGGCACCTGTAACTACTGCAACTTGTCCTTTAAAATCCATTTGAATAAAATTAAAAAAGTGAAAATAGAATGATGACCGGTTGATTAGTAATTAGCTTTTATATCCGCCACCAACTGCACTATGCGTTGGTTTAATTCTTTGATGTACGCAACAGAAGAAGCATCCGGTAAGTAAGCCGCTTTTCTTGCAATACTATTTTTGAGGATACCTCTTGCCATCAGCAATTCCTTCTCTACATAATGAAAAAGTTCCATGTTTTGCAGCGAAAAAAATATCTGCGGCATTACCCTTTCAAATAATTCAAATGCTTTAATATCCTCTCCATTTTTACGGAGTGAGAATATTTTTTGCAAAATATCAGCCACCGCCAGGCCCGGCATTACTCCTGCAATGCCAACGGGAATCAGTTCCAGCAAATACAATCCACCCCAGCCTTCAAACACACTTACTGCGCTTTCTGTAACCCTAATTATTTGTTCAAATTTTGGTGCACAAAGTGGTTCTTCTAATTTCAGGTATTTAAAATTAGCATGTTGCAGCCTTAACTCATTGATAAGCGAAACGCTGATAGATGAACCTCCGGGATTAAAGTCTTGCACCAATACAGGGGTACGGGGAATAGCGTCAAAAAATGCTGATAAATATTCCTTAATAGCAGCTTCGGGTAAAGCAAAAATCCGGGGTACAGCCAATGAAATAATATTGGCACCTGCGGCAATATTTGCCTTGGCTAATTGTATGGCAACTTTTAAAGAAGGGTGGTTGGATTGCGCCACAATTTGCAAGCGGCCGGCAGCTTGCTCCACTGCAATTTTTACCACCAATAACTTTTCATCATCCGTTAATTTATAAAACTCACTTGCATAAGCTGGCAGGCAAACAGCCTGCAGGCCAGATGAAATGGCAAACTCAATCAAGTCTCTCAAAGCCGCTTCATCTATTGATTCATCTGCTGTAAAGGGTGTAGGAATAATAGGTACGGAGCCGAGAAGAATGTCACTCATAAGTTGGTTTGTTTTTTATTGCTTAATTTGTTTATACTTGTTTGCCGCCACCCCTTTTACCCCCGGCACTGAAATAAATACATCGCCGCTAGCAGGATATATTAATGATTCATCTTTGCTTAAACCCACGCTGGCAGTGGTTATAAAAAGCTGGTCTAAATTTTTTCCCCCAAACACACAGGAGGAAACCTGTGGTACAGGCAAGTCAATCCTGCATAGCAGTTCACCAGTTGCAGGATTCCATCTTGCAACACAAAAACCACCCCAATGTGCCACCCAAAGCATCCCTTCTTCATCTATACACATAACATCCGGCATACCCATTGCTGCAGGAACTTCTACCGCAGTGCGTTCAAAATGTGTATTGCCTGTTGTAGCATCATATAAATAAGTATCAATTTTTCTTTGTGGGCTGTCAATAAAATAAAAACGCTTGTTATCCAGCGACCAGGCCATGCCGTTAGCTATGGTAAGTGAGGTAAGCTGTTGAGTTATGCTATTGCCATCCACGCAATACAAAGCACCGGAGTTTTGTGATGCCTGCACATCCATTGTACCCAGCCAAAGCCTTCCTTCACTATCACACTTACCATCGTTGGCCCGGTTGGTTACAGTATTTTTCTCTATATCCATCAACCATTCTATTGTTGCCGTTTTCAAATCAAATTTTGCTAACCCATCTTGTAGCCCTACAATTAAATTTTCATCTTCAGCTACCGCCACCATTCCAATACGCTGTGGCATTTCCCAAACCTGCACCTGCTTATCTGCCCAGTTCATTTCATGCAGTTTTTTTCCTTCTATATCTACCCAGAAAAAACTGTTTCTTGCAGCATGCCATACAGGCCCTTCTCCAATTATATTAGCACATGGATATATTCAGTTGCGGTAATTTGTTGCTGATTGCTCATAGAAAAAATTATGACCTTCCGACAGTAGGTTCAATAAAAATTAAGTCTTCGGCACATTTTGGTTTTAAAAAATCAAGGTCACAACCTTCATCGGCCTGCAATACTTCCCGTATATATAATTGTGGGTATCCCCTTCTATGTTTGCTTACGGGTGCCTGCCATTTCGCTTTTCTTGCCGCCATTTCTTCCTCACTAATGTTTAATGATAATTTTCTGTTGATAACATCCAGTGTAATACTATCGCCATTTTGCGCTACCGCCAAAGCCCCACCCATTGCGGCTTCCGGAACTACATGCAAAACCACTGTGCCAAAACTGGTGCCGCTCATTCTGGCATCACTTATACGCACGATGTCTTTAATTCCCTGGGAACGTAATTTTTTTGGTATCGGAATCATGCCCCATTCCGGCATACCCGGTACGCTTTTTGGCCCTGCATAGCGCAACAGCATTACGGAGTTTTCATCTACTTCCAATGCCTCATCATCAATGCGCTTCAGCATGTCTTCATAATTTTCAAACACCACTGCTTTGCCAGTATGCCGCCATAAATGTGCAGAGGCTGCCGCTACTTTTATAACCGCACCTTGTGGGGCAAGGTTGCCGAAAAGTATTGCAATCGTTGGTGCATCGGTTACCGGCAGTGTTATTGATTTTATAATGGTCTCATCTTTTACAACCACATCACTTAACAAGGTTGCCAAATTATTGCCGGTATAATTTATTGCAGAAGTATCTATCAAATTGCCCAACTGTTTCATCATTGCAGGCACGCCGCCAGCTTTATCAAATTCATCTATCAATTTTTCTCCGGCAGGCTGCACATTGGCAATGCAGGGCACTAATGCGCCCACTTCATTAAACACTTGTGGATACAACGAAATATTCAACCTGCCCGCAATGGCCGTAAGATGAATAATGGCATTGGTACTGCCACCCAGCGCCATGCAAACAGCTACTGCATTTTTAAAAACGGGGGCCGTTAAAATATCTGATGGCCGTAAATCTTCCATTACCATCGTTACAATTCTTTTACCTGCATCTTTACTCATCGCCATCCTTTTCTCACTTTCTACGGGCAGTGTACTTAGCCCCAAAGGCATCAAGCCCAATGCTTCTACAAGGCCATTCATGGTGCTTGCCGTGCCCATTGTGTTGCAGCTTCCAAAGCCACAGCTCAATGCTTTTCCAATCTCTTCCCACTCAATTTTATCAATGCCGCCAGTTCTTAATTCGTCCCAGTATTTCCATAAGTCGGTGCCGCTGCCGAGGCGTTGCCCTTTGTGTACGCCTACTTTTTTTGGCCCTGCATTTAATTGTATCGTTGGCAGGTTGGCACTCACCGCACCCATCAATAATCCGGGTACTGTTTTATCGCAATTGCCCAATAACACCACTCCATCAATCGGGTACGACCGTAAATTTTCTTCCACATCCATTGATAATAGATTGCGGTATAACCCCGCTGTGGGCTTCATTAATTCTTCGCCCAATGATATCACCGGAAACTCTAATGGTATGCCACCAGCCTCCCTGATTCCTTTTTTTACTTCCTCCGCCACACCCCGTAAACTCATGTTGCAATTGTTCAATTCACTCCAGGTATTGGCAATGCCAATAATGGGCTGCCCATGATAATCATCCATGTTGATGCCCGTAGCCCTTAACGAACCTTTGTGCAATAAACCTGTTTCGTTATCGCCATAAAACCATTGGTGGCTTCTTAATTTTTTATTCATAATTTATTTTGAAAAGGCTAACCTCTTTTTTGTCTCGCTTTTTTTTATAAAAAATACTTTGCGGCGGTGAGCCAATATTTTCAATCAGCTTATGTTCCGCCTGTTCGCTGCAAGTACGGCACGGAGCCAACGCTACAAAGCCTCACCGGGCTTTCCGCTTCCATCCGGCACCTGTCCCGATTTGTATCGGGAGCCCTTCAACCGTTACTCTTTTTTCAACTTTTATTATGCACTCATAAAAACATTATTGTTAGCTTCTTCCTTTGAATTTAATTATCAAATCTAATTATCAAATCATCCCTGGCCTGAAGGCCACGTCAATTCATAAAGACCAGGGCAATTCATAAAATTGAATACACGATTCATAGACAATATCACACATCGGGTTATCGCAACTCAAACATCTGCTCCTACTACTTTCGGTACCGCTTGTTTATACTCCCATACCGTAATTACTATCGTACTTAGCAATACCAACAATCCACCAACAATAGCCATAGCACCCAGCTTTTCATGCAGCACAATTGCTGCAATGGGAATTCCAAAAAAAGTAATTAAAAAATTAGAGAGTGCAACCTGTATTGCTTCTAAATTTTTCAATGCTTTAAAAAATAAAATCATTGACAGAAAGTTATGGAAAACCGTTAGCAACGCAAGTCCAATCCATGTGTTGCTGGTAAACGCAGCAACATTATTTAATACATTGCCTTCGTAATGCCAAACAAACGGAAACAACATGACCACCATAAAAATATAGGTATAAAAAAGCATTTCCATTTCGGTATAACCTTCTGCAATTTTTTTGCAAATAGTATTGTAAAAGCCACTACCTAAAATACCAGCAAAAATTAACAGGTTGCCAATGATGTACTGTACACTAAAATCGGTACTGGCAAGGTCTTTAGAACTGCACAACACCACTCCAATAATAGCAATGGCAAAGCTTAACCAACGCAGGTTGTTCATTTTTTCTTTTAAAAACACCACTGCTAATAATGCAGATATAACTGGTAAGGTGAGGCTGATAATAGCGCCATTGCTTGCAGTGGATTGCTGGGTGCCAATCGTCATTAATACCTGTGCAGGAAACTGACCCAGCAAGGCCAGCATAAAAAAAACTTTCAGGTCGCTTAATTTCCTGTTTTTATTTTTCTTTATATCCTTATATACAAAAGGCAACATAAAAATAGTTGCCAGCAACATAGGTATGAATACGGTACTAAAAGCACCCACTTGGTCTTGCACCAATTTAATGCAGGTAAACTGTAAAGACCACATCAGGTTGCAGGCAAACAATGCTCCCCAGGATAATAAAGATTTTTTCATGCAGCGGTTATTGTTGATTAATATTTTTTTTGAGTTGGTATTCTATTTCGGCGGCAAGCCAGAACCGAAGCCACCATCCACCACCATATTGGCACCGGTGATAAAAGAAGCATCGTCACTTGCCAGGAAGACTGCCATCTTTCCAATTTCTGCTGCTTTTCCAATGCGGCCAAGGGCATGTAGCATACCAGCTTCAGCCCTTGCCTGTGCAGGGTTTTGCTGGCTGTTAAAATATCCTTCTGCAAGCCCGGTATCAATATATCCGGGACTGATACAGTTAACACGAATGCCATCGGTTCCATGATCAATCGCCATTGCCTTGGTTAAGCCAATTATACCAGCCTTTGTAGCACAGTAGCCAGCACACGAAGGCTCCACAAAAAAACCATTTACAGAAGACATATTGATAATGCTGCCTTTTGATTGTCGTAGGTGCGGAATAAAATTTTTTGAGCAAAGAAAAATGCCTCCAAGGTTGACAGCCATTTGAATATTCCATTCTATAAGCGAAGTGTGCTCAATGGTTTTATTTATTTGTATAGCTGCATTGTTTACCAACGCATAGACAGCCGAAAATTTATTGATTGTAAATCTCACCAGTGCCTGCACAGATTTTTCATCTGCCACATCTGCTTTGAAAGCAATGGCTTCGCCCACGTCGCTATTTATCAACGTTGCGGTTTCCTGCGCCGCTCCCAGGTTTACATCTGCGACCACCACGCTGGCGCCATGTTTTGCAAATTCAATTGCACAGCCCCTTCCTATACCGGAACCAGCTCCGGTAATTACCACACATTGATTATGGAATTTCATTATTGTATCGCTTTAAGGTTGTTAAAAAGGAACTGATTTGTCTGCTTTACGGTAACTATTTTATTCTAATATTATTTTAATCTGCAGGCTTAGGTTTTGTTCATTTTTTCTTTTAGAAAAACCATCGCTAATAATGCAGATACATCTGCCAAGGTAAGGCTGATAATAGCGCTATTGCTTGCGTTGGATTGCTGGGTGCCAATCGTCTTTAATACCTGTGCAGGAAACTGACCCAGCAAGGCAAGCATAAAAAAAACTTTCAGGTCGCTTAATTTCCTGTTTTTATTTTTCTTTATATCCTTATATACAAAAGGCAACATAAAAATAGTTGCCGGCAACATAGGTATGAATACGGTACTAAAAGCACCCACCTGGTCCTGCACCAATTTAATGCAGGTAAACTGTAAAGACCACATAAGGTTGCAGGCAAACAATGCTCCCCAGGATAATAAGGATTTCTTCATGTAATTTTTTGTAGTTGCGTTATTTATTGGATGGGTATTTAAATGATTGGTTATAGATATTCCTTATTTTTTTACTGAAAGGTTTATTTGTACTTCCCCGCTATTTTGATGATTAATTTTCAACTCCCCGCCAATTGCAAGCGGCTCCCATACCCAACCTTCATTTACAGGATTTTTTATCTCTTTTATTGTAATGCCATTTACTAAAATAGCTACTGGTTTTGCAGCAAGTCGCAATACTTCTGTTGCACTTGCATCATAGGTTTTATAAATAATATTTTCATTACTGTACTTTATTTTTTGCACTACCGAAGTAGATTTCAATAAATGATTTTCTCCTGCTGGCGCCCATTCCGGCACGGCCGCAATGCCTTCCATAAAGTGGCGGATATAATCGGTGTAGCCATCGCTGAACCAAATTTCGCCACCCCATGTATGCCCCGTAAGTACCACCCCATCTGGCTCTGCCATATAACTGGCATGATTAAAATTTCTATAAGCCTTCTTTAAACCATTTATCGCCACTGTACTCATACCACATTGCACAGATAGATGCGTAACGGGAAGTATGGCTGCCCATTGGCTGGTAGCAACCCGTTTGCTCGTTAATAGCATTCATGCCCCTTTCGCCAAAAGTATTTTTTACCCACCAGATTAAACCAGGCACGGTAGTACTTATGTCTTTATCATGTGCAGGATTTTTTAAAAGATACCTGGCAAATTCCATTGGCGAATTATTTACCCTGTTTAAGTTGATGGGGTCAAAACGAATGTCTTCAAAATAGCCTTTCCAGATGGACGTTTTTATGGGCCCTTCGGCAGAGTACAACCATGCCCACACAATGTCACTTGCTTTTTTATAAGCAGAAATTTTTTCTACATCTAATTTTATGTTGATTTTTATTCTCAGTAACTCATCTAACAGCCGCAGGTTTTCTACCACATGCGATGTGTATTCTTCCAGCACTTCGCCTTTTTCTGCCCTTACCCTAAAAGACCAGGGAGATGTTAACTCAAGGTTTTGCCAATTGATTCCGTTGGCGGTATTAGTGCCTGTCCTAACATGCTTTGCCAATGCATCTGCACAGTCAATGGCTGCCTGCAGGTATTTTTGCTCTTCCGTAATTTCATAAAATTTCAAATAATGGATACCCATCTCTCCTATCTTATCGCACTCTAAAACGTAAGAGCCATCGCCCCTTCCTTTATTTTCGTCTGTTACTGCGGTATCAAATCTGGAGGCGCCATCATAAATAATTTCACCAGCTTCGGAGCTTGCGTAAGGTACGTTTGCCCACTCCCAATTGGCGGGCGTGGTACCAAATTTCAGTTGATGGTATAGCCCCTGCCTTGCAATGTCAATCATCGTTTCGTCTCCAGAAAAATTCCGCCAGTCAATGGCCAGGCTCTGCACCAGTCCACCATTTACAACAATCGGATTGTGTGGCCAGGAAGAACCTGTAAAGCCGCCTTTACCATCCCGGTACATGGAACAATGTGTAAGATATAACGGCAGTTTATTGGATGGGCTAACGGGACATTTTTTTAAAAAATCAACAGCCATTTGTACACCTTTTACATAAGATGCTCCGGGCACAGCAGGTTGGTAACGGGCAAGAAGTTTTCCATTTTTATCGAGGTTTACTTTTGCTCCACACATAGAATCTACTTTATACTGGCTGTATATATTTTGAAAGAAAAGCAATAAGAAGAATGGCAATACAGTTTTTTTCATGATGGCAAAAGGTTAATTATGCGGCAGCTAATTTTATAAATTAAACTCCAACATCCATAAAATGATTTATTGGTAAACAATATTATGTAATTTTTGTAAACAAATAAAATTGTTATTCTAAAAAGCAGCAGTTTTATTTTTAAATCTTGCCTGGTAAGTTATGGAAAAAAATAAACGTTTTACTGCTAAGCATGTACTGATAACCGGAGGTGCCAGGGGCATTGGTTTTGAAATAGCCTGCCAATTTGCAGCCGAAGGTGCCGTACTTTCATTGCTTGATTATAACGAAGAAAATTTAGTGGCAGCAACAAAAAATATTGCCGACAGTGGTGCGATAGTGTATGCCTACCCAATTGATATTTCAAATAGACAGCAGGTAACTGATGCTATTGCCAAAGCTGACGCCATTAAGCCCATAGACGTTTTGATAAACAATGCAGGCATTGCGGCTGAAACCCCTTTTCTTAATATTGAAGAAAAAGAATGGAACAACATTATCAATATTAACCTTACCGGGATGTTCTTTGTAGCTCAAAGTGTTTGCAGGCTGATGGCCAGGCGTGGCAAAGGCGTGGTGGTAAATATGGCCAGCAAAAACGGGCTGGATGGGGAGTTTGGTTATGCTCACTACAATGCTTCCAAAGGCGGTGTAATTATGCTTACGAAAACAATGGCCCTGGAGCTGGGGCATTAAGGCATCAGGGTAAATGCTGTTTGCCCCGGCTATATTCAAACACCCATGAGCATGGAGATAGACCCACCTGAGTTTACAGAAAATTTTGTGCAGCAGTACATTCCCCTAAACCGCCCCGGTAAAGTAGAAGAAGTGGCACCCCTATTCCTTTTCCTTGCCAGTGAAGAGAGTAGTTTTATGACGGGGCAAATATTAATTGCAGATGGCGGGCAATTGGCCGGGCAAAAGCCTGGGATGGATTTGCTTGGGAAAATAAAGTTGTAACAAATAAAATAATACCTGCCATTCCGGTATTACTACAAATTCAATACTGCAGAAACCCCCCTTTCAAAATGAGCCAACATAGTTTGCTCTGCCAATTTCAAATTTTTTGCTTTTAGAGCTTTCACTATCTGCCGGTGTTCCTTATCAGTTAATTTGTAATCGTCAAATTCTGTCAACGCTTTACCAAGTTTTTCATGAAAAAGTGGGATATGACTCGACATATAAAGCATGGTGAGCTTATCGTTTTGGGCGCATTTAATCAACGTTTCATGAAATTTTATATCGGCTTCACAAGCACCATTGAAGTAACCCTGCTTCACCATTAAGCTAAAATCATCGCAGATAGCTTCCAGTTGCTTTATGTCTGCAGGCGTAATTTTTTTACAGGAAATTTTCAGCGCACCAATTTCCAGTATTTCTCTCATTTCCCTTATTTGCTTTATATCTGCAAGGGTAATGGGTTTTACAAAATAACCACCCTTCTCCCCTACACTCACCATACCTTCTCCCAGCAAGCGGTTGAGGGCTTCCCTGATCGCCATCCTGCTTACTTCTATTTTGCCCGCCCATTCATCTTCTTTTAGCCTTGTATTGGCAGCCAATTGTTGAGAAAGGATTTTCTTTCTTATTTCATTGTAAGCTTTTAGCGCAAGCGAATCTGTTTTCATAAATATTTTTGTAAACTAATATTTTATTAAAATGTAAACATTAAATTTGCTATAATCTAAAAGTAAAGTATTTATTATTATGATTAGCAAACCGGAACTATCAAATTATGCATCTTATAATATTGAAGCAGCGCATTACATTGCAGGCGGAGTGGTTTCCCTTAACAGGAAAGTTGATCCGCATATAGTATTTGAAAGAGCAAAGGGCAGTAAATTATATGATGTAAAGGGCAAAGAGTATATTGATTACCATGCTGCATTTGCCCCTTATTTATTGGGGCATAATTTTGATGCGGTTAATAATGCGGTGATTGAAACGATTAAAGAAGACCGTTCTTTATACGGCAGTGGTACCAATGCGCTGGAAATAAGGCTGGCAAAGGTGATGTGTGAAATTATTCCTTCCATAAAACTTTTGCAGATAACCAATACAGGCAGCGAAGCCACCGCACACGCTATAAGGTTAAGCCGTGCCTATACCGGAAGAGACGATATTATTTTAGCATTGGGTGGTTATAATGGCTGGCACAATGAAGTATCAAGGGCGGTGATGCCATCAATAGTACAAGTTGGTAAAAGAGTAAGGCCGGGAGAATATCCATTTGTGCCATTATCTGCCGGCATACCAAATGCTACCAAAAGAAAAGTGCATATTGTAAATTTTAACGACCTCGAATCTGTTGCATACATCATGAAGCGTTACCCCGTAGCCTGTGTATTGGCAGAACCAGTTTTACAAAACGTGGGCGTGGTATTACCGAAACCAGGTTACCTGCAGGGCCTGATAAATTTATGTGAAGAAAACGGAACGGTTTGCATTTTTGATGAAGTAAAAACAGGCTTTCGGTCGGCTTTGGGCGGCTATCAGTCCGTTGCAGGTGTTACGCCACATTTATCTGTGTTTGGCAAAGCACTTGCCAATGGTTATCCGCTTGGTATTATTGGTGGCAAAAAAGAAATTATGCAATTGTTTGGTGCACCGGATGCACATAAAAGGGTTTTAATAGCTGGCACCTACAATGCACATCCGGTAAATACTGCAGCCGCCATTGCTACACTCGAAATATTAAAAGACCCTTCAGTATATGTTCAGATAGATGCAGTAAGTAACCAATTGTACACAGGTTTAAATAAGCTGCTACAGGAAAAAGGGATACCGGCAGTTATATCCAATAACGCCTCTGCCTACTGTATTTATTTTTGCGACCACTTACCAACCGACCTGCATGATATTTTAGAAAATGTTGATTTTAAAATGGATGTTCAATTTAGAAAAGCCTCCATAGATAAAGGTGTTTATCATATCCCCATTGCCTGCAAACAAAGTTCTGTAAGTTATTCTCATAGTGAGGCTGATATTGATTTTACGCTTGAGGTAACGAGGCAAGTATTGCAGGGAATATAAAATGTAAGAGATGAAAACTGACCTGGTATTAATCGCTGTTGAAACTGATATTTTTTAAAAACTATTTTCTATTAAAGGGTATATGGAAGGATTTTCAAGATTTTTGATTTCTTCATCAATCCAACTGTTTATCTGTTCTTTTAAAGGCATCATATTTATTAAAAAACCCGGTCCCAGCCTAACAAGAAATTGGTTAATCACTTTTTGCTAAAGACGGAGAAGCATAATTTTTTGCTTTTTTGAGGGTATATTGTCAATAATCTGTTCAGCATTTCACATTCATAAGCCACATAGTTATCATTATTGTAATTCAAAAAATATAATTCCTCCCTCAAATGTTGTGTAGATTTTAAAGTATTTTCTGCCAGCAAGTATTCTGAAAATCGTTTTTAGACAAATTCTAACTAAAACTAATTGCGTGTTATATCTTTTACCTGTTCCTTTATATCATCCATATCAAAAATGCGCTGCCAGTCTTCTTTAAATAAAATGGGTCTTGCCCGTTTACTTATTTTATAAGCAGCATCACTAAAACTGCCATTTACTTCTTTAAACAATACCGCCATTTGAATGCGTAAATGGCCCAATACAAAATCACGCGCAGCAGCTTCGGGTACGCCCAATGCTATAATTTTATCGAAGCCTTCTTTCACTACTTCCATACAGGTTTGCGCCAAAGTTTCTACCATGGCGGGTTCCAGTATGGCCATTTGTTCTAAGGTTATGCGGTATGTTTTATCAATGGGCATATACATATCCTGCGCAACTTTTTCGCCGAGGCTGTAATGCTGTTCTGTACCATGCATCAGCGCTACCACAATGCTTTGCCTGGCAGAGATACCGCCATAAAAATCGCGGAAGGCCGCCTCTGTTGGTTCCCAGTTAAACACCGATGGGTGGCAGGGATGTGCAATTACGTAACCGAGGTCATCACGGTGATGAATAACACCATCAATAGGCGCCGCAGGGTCAAGCGTTAATACCAACGCACCCGGTTTCATGTGCGGTACGATTTGTTCACTTAATTTGCCGATAATAACATCGGGCAAAGCAAGTATCACCACATCACTTAAAGCAATAGCTTCTTCCTGTTTACTTACCTGTACGTTGCGCTGCGCAAGGTTAGCAATACCTTGTTCGCTTACTTCTAAATAATGCACTTTGTATTGCTTGTGTTGCAAAAAATTATCTGTTAAGCGTACGCCCATTTTACCGCCTGCACCCACTAAAGAAATTGTTATCATTGAAATAGTTTTTTTATAAATGATTTATTGCACTACGTTTTTTAAATAAGTCATACTCATTTGCGCCCAGTCCTGTTCTTTTTTTATAGTTGCCTGGCTATCTTTTTCAGGAGGCACCCATTGCTCTAAAATGGCAGTGTGGCATCTGTTGTAATTTTTCAGTTTCTGTAACAATTTTGGAATATCCAGCATTCCTTTTCCTGCAACCCTGCCATCGATAATAAAACCCTGTTTGTGTGGCAACCTTATAATACCAAAATCTTTTATGTGCAGGTTTACAGTTAAAGGTGCCAGTATATCAATAATCGTCTCTAATCCTTCGCCTGCACCCATTGAATTCACAGTATCTAAGCAAATACCCACCTGCTTACTACCAACACAATTTATAATTTCTGCATACTCCTTCGCCTTCAATCTATCGTGATTTTCCAAAGCCAGTGTGATATTATTTTGCACTAACGCTTCTGTTTCACCCTGTATAATTTTAATAGCTTCACTTACATCTGGCTCATAACCTTCGCCGTCAATAATAAAGCGTAATATTTTTGCACTAAATCTTTTGCACAACAAAATATATCTCTGCAAATGTTTCGATGTTAAACCTTTTGCACCAATTTCTAATGCAATATTATTTTGCTTCAATGCACTTTCAAATAATTGCAATCTATGCTCATCAAATTCATGCAATGGAATATTATCACCTATCTGTAAAAGCTGAACATCAAACTGAATTGCTTTATCAATCAAATCATGTTCATTCAAACTTAGCTGTACCGAATGATTTATTGATGCTATACCCCAGCCATAAGTGTATGAGCCAATACCTAACTGCATTACTATAATGTTTTTCTTTTTATAAACATGCTGCTATTGGCAATTTTTTCAGTCCGTCTACCCGCAATCATTTCTCCTGCAGTTTTACCCATCTTTGCAAAATCAGTAGTGATAACAGTTACACCTCCCAATAGTATTTCTTTTAATGGGGTATCGTCATAACTTATCATCCCAATATCTTTACCAGGTTTCCACTTCATTTTTTCACAATACTTAATAAAACGTATCATATCTGTATCACTAAAAACGAGATAAGCTTCACCAGCTTTTATGGCTTTCTCATCAAGGTTGTCCATTACTTCACCTGTTATATTATATTGCGAACAGAATTTTTTAAACCCTTTTATAATCGCATCTGGTACATATTGAAAATGTTCGTGGCCAGCAATAAGATGTAATTTTTTATATCCTTTTATTGATGGCAATCCATGCTCCAGCGCATTGAATACATCAGCCTCAAAATCCTGGTAAACAGCGGCATAACCATTCTTCAATTTTGGCACATCTTTATCCAGCAGCAATAATTTATCACGGGGAATTGTATTTATAACGGGTGAAACATCTGTATCAAAATGTGACATTATAACATAATAATTATAATCCCCCAGATTATTACTGATAAGGTTTTCAAATTGTTTGAGGTTATAATGATGAAAGAAAATACTAAACTGCGTATCGGGGGGCAGTGCTGCTTTAAAGACAGTATATAACACTTCTTTATAAGCATTAAATGTATCAAACAATACGAAAATGTTTAACCCTATTTTTGTTTTTGTTTTGGCTACATAAAAACCTTTTCCATGTTTTGCCACGATAATACCCTGCTCACGGAGTTCGGCATAAGCTTTTGTAATGGTTTCTTTTGCAATACTGTTTGCGCTCGCAAATTCACTGATAGAAGGCAATTGCTGACCTTTTTTCAACCCCCCTTTTTCAATACTATCAATTACAGAATGGGCAATTTGCCTGTATTTTGGTTCGCTTGAATTACTATCTATGACAACCATTTTTTTCATACAGTTTGCTTTCGTCAATTTTAATTCAGGCAGAAACATTTTTTTTTTACACCAGAATAAATTTTATCTTAGATGCCAATACAGTAGAGTACAGTAGAGATTCCAAAAATAATTATATTTTTTAAAACTCCAAATTTATTAATGGAAGAATTTAAAAAACTACGGATTGCTGTTATAGGCTGTGGTTTTTGGGCCGGGTACCAAATACCAGCATGGTTTGAAGTGGGTGGTATTGAAATAATAGCCTTGTATAACAGGACTATTGCCAGGGCAGAAGACCGTGCCCTGCAGTATAATATTCCAAGATGTTATGATGATGCGGGAAAAATGTTTACCAGCGAACAATTAGATTTTGTTGACATTATAACCGATGTTGACACCCATTCACATTTTGTGGAAATGGCAGCCAGGCATGGCGTTGGCGTAATTTGCCAAAAGCCAATGGCCCCGAAATTTGAAACGGCCACAAGAATGGTTGCAAGTTGTACAAATGCAGGTGTACCTTTTTATATCCATGAAAATTTTCGCTGGCAGGCGCCGATAAGAAAAGTAAAGGAGATATTAGAAAGCGGCATTATTGGCAATGCTTTTAAAGCAAGGGTAACTTTTTGTTCTGCCTTTCCGGTGTATGATAATCAACCGTTTCTTACCAACTTGGAAGAATTTATATTAACAGATATAGGCAGCCATATACTGGATGTATGCCGTTTTCTGTTTGGCGAAGTAGTTTCATTGTATTGCCAGACAGCCTCCGTAAACCCTGCAATAAAAGGCGAAGATGTTGCCAATGTGTTTATGAAAATGCAAAGTGGCCTGCATTGCTATGCCGAAATGAGTTATGCCTCTATTCTGGAAAAAGAAACCTTTCCGCAAACGCTTATTTTGATCGAAGGTGAAAAAGGCTCCGTACAGCTTACCCATAATTTTGAAGTAAAAGTTACCACAAGAAGTGGCACCAGCAGTGCAGAAGTTATGCCTGTAATGTATAGCTGGCTCGACCCTGCCTATGCTGTGGTACACAGCAGCATTGTAGATTGTAACCGTAATATTTTAGGGGCATTGCAGGGAAAAGCAAAGGCTGAAACCACAAGTGCTGATAATTTTGAAACTGTGAAATTGGTTTGGGCTGCTTATAAATCAGCAAAGGAAAATAAAATAATTAATTTGGAACATTTTGGTGTTACTGCGAAGAGATAAGATAGGTCAATAAAGAAACCGAATACACTGGTCAGTAAAATAAAAATGATTTTGGTACGGCTTGCAAAAAAAGATTGAACGATTGCCATGCTTTTACATCTAAAAAATATAAGTAAAACATTTGCTGGTGTAAAAGCGCTGGATAATGTTTTGTTGCAGGTAAAAGCAGGGGAAGTACATGCACTGTGTGGTGAAAACGGGGCAGGCAAGAGTACACTAATGAATATACTTACGGGCAATCTGCAACCCGATGAAGGGGGTACCATATTACTTAATGACAAGCAGGAAACCTTTACTAATTTTAATGATGCAAAAAAAAAAGGTATTGCCATCGTTCACCAGGAACGAAGCCTGGTAGATACTATGAACATTGCAGAGAATATTTTTTTCAACAGTCATCCAATTACAAAGAGGGGCCTTATTGATTATGCTGCATTGTATAAAAAAACGACAGCAATACTTTCGCAATTGCAGTTGCAAGAGTTATCTCCAAAAACATTGGTAAAAAGTTTATCTCCTGCACAGGCGCAAATGATTGAAATCGCCAAGGCTTTAATCCTTGAGCCGAAACTATTGATATTAGATGAACCAACTGCATCCATAACGGAAAAAGAAACAACGATTTTATTCGGCATTGTCAGGCAAATAAAGAAACAAGGGGTTGCAATTATTTATATTTCTCACCGCCTTAGAGAAATATTTGAAATAGCCGATACTGTAACAGTATTAAAAGATGGCAAATGGCAAAACACATTACCAGTGGCCGAAGTAAGCGCCGATAAATTAGTGACTATGATGGTAGGCCGGCAACTGCATCAACTAAAACATACCAATCACACACAACCACATAATTTATTAGAAGTAAAAAATATCAGTGGCCAACGATTCAATAAAATCAGTTTTACTGTTGGTAAGGGAGAGATTGTTGCGTTATCAGGATTAGTTGGAGCTGGCAGAACAGAGATAGCGAAAACTATTTTTGGTGCAATGCCACTGCTTGGCGGTGAAATATTCTTGAATGGAAAAAGAATCAAATGCGGCCATCCTGCGGAAGCTATTGCCTATGGAATCGCCTATTTAGCAGAAGAACGAAAACAGCAAGGCATTTTTCCTGAAATGAATATTGTTGAGAATATTATGGCTGCAAAATTTGCAGGTGCAGGATTTCAAAAAATTATTTCCCGTAAAGAAGCTTATCTGACTTCCGAAAAATATAAAAATGAATTGAACATTATCACTCCAACATTGAGCAAAAAAATAAAACAACTCAGCGGTGGTAATCAACAGAAAACAATCTTGGCAAGATGGCTCAATACTAACCCAGTATTGCTTATAGTGGATGAGCCTTCGCATGGTGTGGACGTTGGCGCTAAGTTCGAAATTTATGAACTCTTGCAACAGTTAGCAGCAAGTGGCACCGGCATTTTATTGATCTCCAGCGAAATGACCGAAGTGCTGGCCTTAGCCAACCGTATTATAGTAATTGCTACAGGTGCTAAAGCGGGTGAGTTAAGTAACGCTGAAGCAACAGAAGAAAAAATTCTTTCCTTAATAGCCGGCATTAATAACTAACTAAATAACATGCAACAAATAACAATATTATTGAAAGAACGAACTTACACATTGCTCTTACTCATCACCATCGTTTGCATTGGTGCATCCATCACATTTCCCCAACAGTTCCCTACTTTTCAAAACCTACAGCAGGTGCTGCTTAATATTTCGATAGAAACAATTGTGGCTATTGGCATGATGGTACTAATGATTAGTGGATTATTTGATTTATCTGTTGGCTCAGTTGCCGCATTATCAGGCGGCTTAACCGCTTACTTAATTATGAATGCCGGCATTCCTGTTTTTGTTGCCGTGTTGTGTGGCATTGCGATAGGGGTTGTTGCTGGTTTATTTAATGGCTATTTCATTTCCCGAATTGGCATCAATCCGCTTATACAAACATTGGCAAGCATGGGTATGCTACGAGGGCTTGCATTGATGATTGCAGGTGCAGGCATTCAAAACTTACCTTATGAATTTATTTATATTGGTCAAAGTAAAATGCTACATGTGCAAGCGCCGGTTTGGTGGATGATTATTGTAGTAATTATTTTTCATTACCTCACTACCTATACTACTTTTTTTCGCCGCTACTATTATATTGGCGGCAATGAAAAAGCAGCAGAGCTTTCGGGCATCCATGTAAAAAACATGAAACTATATGGTTTTATACTTTCGGCATTGCTGGCAGGTATTGCAGGCATACTGCTAACCTCCCGGCTGGGTGCAGCTATCAGCAGTATGGGCAAGGGTATGGAACTTCGGGTGATTACCGCCGTTATTTTAGGGGGCGCCAGCCTGCAGGGCGGGCAAGGGAAAATTGCGGGAGCATTACTTGGAACTATTTTTATTGGCCTGGTATCAAACATTATGGTATTGAGCCGTGTGTCTGGCTATTGGCAGGAAATTATATTAGGTATATTATTAATTGGAGCTATATGGTTTGATTTGGCGATACAGAAGAAAACTGCTTTTTAGATCTTTTTAAGGTGAATATCGAAAATATTAATCCGATTCCACAAAGAAGTTAACTATTATCTTGTAAGGAAAGTGGATAAGAATACAATAGTCAAATACCAGCATTAAGGGTTGCTAAAAAATAAAAATAGTTATGAATAAATTGTGTATGATTGTTTTCATTATTGTCCTCGCCTCCTGCGAAGGACCACCACGGCAGCAAGTAACAGCAAATAACGGGAATAATGATACCACATCATTTGCCATCACCCCTTCATCACCAAACGAAGAGTATGTAATGGTAACAACTGCTTCCAGTTTGCCTTTGTACATTGTCCACGACCAGGCTCCGTTTTTGGCATGGGGTAAATACCATCGTGTAAAAGTGAGTATTGTGGGCCCGAGTGATTGGGACATACCAGGCCAGGTGGAAGCGATTGAACAAGTGATTGCCAGCAAGCCTGCCGGTATCTTAATTAATGGAACCGATTTGGGTATTGCCACCGCCATTAACAAGGCGGTAGCAGCAGGTATACCAACGGTTGTGTATGACTCGGATATTCCAAGTAACCGCCATTGTTTTTTGGGAAGCGACTGGTACATGATGGGAAGCAAACAAGGTGAAGCGATTGGGAAATTAGCGAATGGCAAAATGGGCAAAGTAGCTGCGGTAGGTATTTTAGGAATGAGCAACCAGGAAGCTGGCTTCAAAGGATTGGAAGATGCGCTGAAGAAATTTCCCAACCTTAAATTTATTGGGAAGTTTGAAACACACAATACCATTGAAGAAACGGCACGTATTACTTCTGACTTAATCAATACATATAAAGACCTAATAGCAGTTGCAGGCTTTACATCGGAAACTGGCCCCGGCATTGGCCTGGCCATTAAAGAGCTGAATAAAAAAGGGATCGTATTTGGTTCCAACGTAGATGCAACACCCGTGTTATTAAACCTGATGAAAGAAGGCGTCCTGCAATATTTAGTTGCCCAAAAACGGGAGACTTTTATTTGGTACGGGGCTGAATTTTTATACGACATGGTGCACCATGTAAATGCTTATCAGCCAGAATATTTAAAAAATGGTATGAATGCTCTTCCCTATTCCGTTAATACCGGCACCATAGAAATCACACCTGATAATGTAAATAATTTTTAAAAAAGGCTGCACTGTTCATTAAATATGTCATGAAACTTAAAGCTGGTAACATATCAATGATATATAAAAATGGAGCACTACGCTATTTATACTACGGTGAAGGTGAAGTGTTGCGTATGATATATTTTGCTGTTCGTGACAAATACTGGGAAACAATCCCCCATATTATCAGTAACGAAAAAATTAGTCAACAGGAAAATCATTTTTCCATTTCTTATGATTGTGTATTTCATCAAGGCGATATATTAATGGAATGGAAAGTGTATATTGAAGGCAATGAAAATTCCTCCTTAATTTTTGAGATAAGAGGTAAAGCATTATCTACCTTCCAAAAAAACAGGGCAGGGTTTTGCGTGCTGCACCCTATTAAAGAAAGTAGTGGCAATAACGTAACTATTTTTCACAACGATGGTAGTAAAGAAGATACTTGCTTCCCTAAATATATAAGCCCTTATCAACCATTCAAAAATATAAAAGCCATGCAATGGCAACTAGCACCTGGCAGCAAAGCAACAGTACAGTTTGAAGGGGATATTTTTGAAACAGAAGACCACCGTAACTGGACGGACAATAATTTTAAAACCTATTGCACCCCGCTATCTGCTCCCTATCCTGCAACAATGTATGCAGGTGACGAAGTGCACCAAAGAGTTGCTTTATCAATAGAAGGTAGTAACGAAATAAAAGAGAATGAGGATAATGCAATAAAAATATCAATACGGTACAATAAAAAACTTTCCATTCCTTCAATTGGTATTGGCAGGTCAAGTGAAAGAAGTAAAACTTATTTAGAAGAACTGAAGAATTTAACTGACTATGGTTTCAGGCATTACCGGGCAGATATAAAATTGAATGAAGCCAATTGGCAAATCGTTTTAAAAGAAGTAATTGAAGAAAGTAAAGTGCTGAATGCACCATTGGAAATTGCATTGTTTATTAATGACGGTATGGATGAAAAATTAGACATGTTTACAGATGCAATTGCTGCTGATGAAAGTATTATTAAATGTGTTATCCTGCTATCCATCCATACAAAATGTATTGCCACAGATAGCATAAAAAAAATATTACCAATACTAAGGAGGAAATTAAAATATACCCGCATTGGTGCCGGTACAGATGTTTATTTTACTGAATTAAACCGTTCCGGTTTGGATGCAACTGATGTAGATTTTGTCAACTACTCCGTTAATCCCCAGGTACATGCCTTTGATGATGCATCATTGGTGGAGAATGCACAGGCACAGGGGTTCACCATTGTATCTGCAAAATATAAATTTAACAGGCCGGTACATGTTTCTCCGGTTACATTAAAGATGCGGCGCAATGCAGATGCCGCTGAATACAATCACCATTTACTTCCCTTAACAGACAGCAGACAAAAAACTTTTTTTTGTGCAGCGTGGACTCTTGCAAGCTTAAAACAGATAATAGAAAATAACGCTGCTGCTGTTACCTATTTTGAAACCATCGGTAAAAGGGGTTTGATGGAGTTTGGGGATAATAAAAGTATACAGATTTATCCTGTTGCTGAAATATTCAAATGGGCGCTTCAAAAAAAATGGACCTGCTTTTTAGAAAGTAGTAGCAACAAACCCTTTACCGTAAACAGCCTAGTAGCTAAAAGTAATAATGACACCTGTATTGTTTTGGTTAACCACAGCAATGATATTCAAATAGTTTCAATAGAATGTAGAAATGGTTTCTATCATTTGCAGTCTTTGACATCTAAAGATAAAATCGACCCTATCGTTGTGGAAAATAATATGGTGAGGTTTACAATAAAAAATAAGAATATTATTATTCTTTCTACAATGGATAAGTAAATTATGATTTGAACTGAAAACTAAGACCATCGCAATACTCCCGTCTTATTTCTTTAACGTCTTTGGCAAATAAGCCGGGAGAACTGCTCTGATAAATAGTATTGGGTATTGAGATTGGCTCGTTCCTCACCAAACACAATACCAGACTACTAAAAAAGATAGTGCAAAGATATTCTACAGATTCTACAATTAACTGCCGGAAACTACTTTTAAGTATCAGTTATTTTAATGGTTAATTCTTTATTGATTCTAATAACACTCCTTCATCCTTATCTAACGCAAAGTTCTTGACAGCCTTTTGTAGCTGCGACGTTAACCATAACAGGCGTTTCATCATTTGCTTTTGCCTTACCATGCAGTTTAATAGTGTTAACATGAAAAGTAAGACTGGCTTTAGCTTCACCTTCTTTACCTGTGTAAGCACTTACACCAATTCGCCCCTGCAACTCTACCAATGTGCCTTTGGTAAGGTATTGGGTAATGGCAGGATTTACCCAATAATCGAATTGCACATAGGTTACAATTTTTTACCTCGTTGCTGCCTTTGGCATTGTAACTATCATTAATAGCTACATTAAAATTCACTACCTCTTTGTCGTTTTTAACGGTGGTTACTTTTGCATCACCTGTTAACCTTGCTGTAATTTTCATTTGCTTAAAATTTATAAATGATTAAAAATTGTTTAAATCGGCATACGCCTCGTTCGTTCTAATCGTAGCAAACCGGCCTTGAAACAGTATTTGGAGAAAGAAAGGTTTTTGTAAAAAGAATACTACCCCACAAATATTTTCTCCGAAGGAGGCCAAAACGGGGTGGAGATTGTTTTCTCAAAACCGGTGGTCAGTGCTGCCCCTGCATTTTGGCGGTACGCAGACCTTGCTTTTGCCAAAGCCTGTCAAGAAATTTGCGTCAGATCAGGATGAATGAGTTTTTAAGAAGTGGATTTTTATACAATATCTTTTGCAGCAACTCTATAATTTGAAGTAGCTGGAATTGTGTTGGGTGAGGTACGAGCCAATCTCAATGGCCCATATATTTATCCGATGCAGTTCGCCAAGGCTTATTTGCCGAAGGCGTAAAAGAAATAAGACGGGTTGTACTGCATCGGGCCTTTGCGATAGTTTTTGCCAAGTCTATTTTTTGAGCAATCATTTAGCCATCTTTAACATTTGATTAATCATGAATTGTGTTGGGTGAGGTACGAGCCAATCTCAATGGCCAATATATTTATCCGGTGCAGTTCGCCAGGCTTAATTGCCAAAGGTGTAAAAGAAATAAAACCAGTGTACTGTGCCGGATCTACCGCAATATTTTTGTTAAGTCCATAGTTATTCCCGTTAGGGATTGAAATGGAAATCCTTCTGTTAAGAAGATTGCAGTGGAAAGCCTGGCCGAAGGAGCGGCATAAATGTTATGCTCTTGTTTATGTTAGAATAAAGTTTAGTGAGGAATACTTATTCAAAAAAATTAATGGTTGGCTGCCAGGAACATTTTTTTGTAAAGTCGGTATAAAAATTGTCATATGTTATGTACAGCCAATTGAACTATAAGGCATGATAAGAGCGCAACCTACAGATAAAGACCTCGTTGTTAGCATTCTTGTAAGTTCATTTGATGACAATAAAAGTGTCAACTACATAATTAAACAAGATAAGAAAAGGGTTCAGCGGATAAGAACTTTGTTGGAATACTCTTTCGACATTTGCTATTTATTCGGTGATATTTTTTTAACCGATGATAAAAAAGGTTGTGCATTAATAGTAATACCTGAAAAGAAAAAGACAACGTTTAAGACTATACTCCTTGATGCTAACTTGGCAATTACGTGCATGGGATTAAGTAATTTAAAGAAAGCAATAAAAAGAGAAGCCAGCATAAAAAGTATTCACCCGGATGGATTGATTTATTACTTGTGGTTTATTGGCGTAGATCCAGAAGCACAAAATAATGGTATCG
>JBBQLS010000022.1:0-27116 GCA_038328115.1 Chitinophagales bacterium | reverse complement strand
CAGCATCTTTTCAAATTCATCTTTAAGAATAATATCTTTTGAAGTTCTGTTGGAAAAGATCAATTTATTATTACCCAGTTTTCCATCTTTTTGCAACTGGCGGAAAATAGCAATGAAAGGTGTAACACCTGCTCCGCCTGCAATAAAAACTCCTTCGTCTTTATAATTTATGGCGCCAAAAATATCATGCAAAATAAGTTCATCGTCTGTTTTTAGTTTTCCCAATTCATTGGTAACACCATCATGATCAGAATAAATTTTAATAGTAAATTCAAGATGGTCCCAATCGTTGAGAGAGGTAAATGTAAAAGGCCTTCTTTCCTTTTTCCATTCTGGAAGATTGATAGCTATATCCGTAGCCTGCCCGGGGTTGAATTGATACGATTCTGGTTTAGTTAATGTAAACCTTCTTACATTGTGCGTAACATTTTCGGTTGATAAAAATTTTACAAGATGCTCTTCCATTGAGTGATTTTCCATAAAACAAAATTTAAATACTAGAAAGTATTTTTCAATCATTCGGAATCGAAGAATGGTATTATTTATCCAAAGTTGTAGTAAGCGTTAATAAAAAAACGGATTCTTTTATTGCTTTTACACTATGTGGTAACCCTTTATGTAAGGCAATCATCTGACCTTTTCTTATTACCACAGATTGGCCATCGGCATTAAAATTTATTTCTCCTTCAAGTACCTGCACACTTATAATGCCATCGGCGGTATGTTTTTTTAATACAGCATCTTCATGCAATGCAATTAATACAATACGCATTCCATTTGTTTTATAAACCGTCATGGCATTACGATCGCTGTTTTGCCACGTAGCCTCAGCTTTTATAAGTTTTATAAATTCCGGAATGTCCATACTTACCAATGGAGTATCCATTAACCGGGTTCCTTCTGGTCTTAAGTCCGTAGATTCATTATTTTTTATTTCCATGGTTATATATTTTAATTTGAATATTTATTTACTCAGTTTCATAAGTGCTTTCCCTTTATGCACAGCAATATGACTTGTCTTGTCACTTTGTATGGCATACTGAGGGTCCTCTTTAGTGGCGTGATGTGTGTAGCCTTTATAATCAAAATTGGCGGTATGTATTTTTATAATTTTACCTGATACATATCCCGCTTCAGAATTCCATTTTACATGATCTCCTATTTCAAATGGGTATTTCATTTCTTATTTTTTCATTATTTAACTATTTGCCAATAGATCAAAGTATTCGTCGTCTTCATTTTTTCCACCAAATCCTTTGCCTAAATTTTTAGGTGATTGTACGAATTCAATTGCGCTAATCCATTTTACCATCTTATAGCCTAACTGATTTTCAACCCGCAACCGCAGTGGTGCTCCATGTCCAAGTGAAAGGGGTTCGTAGTTCATTTCCCAGGCAAGTATGGAATTAGGATTCATGCAGTTGTCAAGCGTGTGCGTATCGTAATATGTACCACCATATAGACCTTCACCAAAAGAGAAGAAAGCAACTGTTGTTACTGAAGGATCTGGTTTCACCAATTCAATGATTTTGCTCAATTGTACTCCTCCCCATTCCGCAATGCCAGACCAGCCCTGTATACAATGGTGCATGGTAATGTTTTGTTCTTTACCCATTTTTTTTAGCTCTTCCAGCGATAACTCAACAGGATTTTCTACCAGACCCGCTATCTTAAGTTTGTAATCTACAAAGTTGTTTTCTGCCATATTTTTCCATTCCGTTGATTCTGGCATTATCCCATTTAGCCAGAAGTAAGAAGTAATATCTTTTTTTTGATAGTGGACTTTAACTTTAAAACGATCTATGGTAAGCCTCCAAAGTCTTCCGTTAACTGATGCCTGTAGGGATTGAAGAAAACGTTGCTTATTCCATGAAAGCCAGTGGGCCAGAAAAGCAAAAGCAATTGTTACCAAAATAAAGAGCATGCCTATATAAAGTCCGGTATAGCTTTCAGTATTATCTGTTCCCATTACAATGTGGTTCATGTTTCTCACCAAACCCGTTGCCGCTATTAAACTAATATGGATAATGATAAAGACGATATAACCGATCAGTACTAAGAAGTGAATGGAGCGGGCACTTTGCCTGTTGCCGAACAGTTTCGGATACCAATGAAAGCGGTTTTCTATAGCGGGCGACATTGCCATTCCGGTAAGCATGGCAAGCGGTGCTAAAATAAACACCACAGCAAAATAGGACAGTTGCTGTATAGCATTATAATGATAGAACCCATTGGGTTCGATAGGAAAATTAAAGGTGGCGTAATGAACGAAAACATTCCATGCATCTGGCAAAATGTTCCATGATACTGGCACTAAACGTTTCCATTGATTGGTATAGAACAAAAGGAAAATAAAAACAGCACCGTTTAAAATAAAAAAAGGAACGGTGAGAAAATGCCATACTCTTGCTATGCCCACAGTATGCTTATAACCCGGCAAGCCGGCTATGGGGTTGAGGTAACGGGCATCTTCTTTTGCGGTATACGCTTTATCGATTGGTATTTTCACTGGAGTAAAGCGTATCCATGAAGAGTTGGGTTTACAGCTATTGGTCCAGTACAAGCGAGGATGATCTGCTAAAATGGACAGCCCGCTTCTTATGATTAACATGAGGAAAAAGAAATTGACCCAATGGCTTAGCGTTATCCACACAGGAAAACCTGAAGGGTCACTCAGTTGTAAAGGTATAAAAGCCGTAGAAGGATTGGCTGGTAAACCGAACATCAGATATTGCAGCCATGCCATACCGAATGAGCCAAATAAAAGTAGCAGCAGTATGATCTTCGTATAAGACTTCATGCCTAAATAGGCACGCCTGTCTACAGGATAATAAACTGCTTTTTCAGCTTCTGTAAAATGCGCTATCAATGTTTAGAATGTTAGTGAGAACTGACTCAAATTATCAATGCATGATACTCTCCTCTTCAATTCAAGACACATCATACTATTTCCGTTTCATTAATCATAAATTAATCTTTTTGCTTTTTCTCATCTTTAGCTTCGCTCCGGTTTTCCCAAATTCAAAAACTCTTATCTTCTCCATTTCATTTTCAAGTGGTTAAGAGACCATACAATTGGTTATTATTAAATTTTTATTTGTTCATAGAAATACTATTTATCGTTTTGCTTTATCGTTCAAAGCCTCAAAGCCTGATACTACATCAAATAATTCTTCATCAATGGAACTCTGTCGTAAACGATGATATTTTTTCCCAAGGTCTTCCAGTAGATCACTTATATTTTTTTCGGCCCGCTGCATCGCATCCAATCGACTTGCATTTTCGCTCGCCAATGATTCAACACAGGCTTTATAAAGCGACGTAAAAAGATACCCGTTAATTAATGCAGACAGTGTTTGTTTTGCGTTTCCTGCAATTTGCGGAGGTAGTTTTGTTGGCCAATCAATCTCCTGTAATGTTTCCTTCCATTTTTCATCTAACGGTAAAAAGCGCTGTATCACTTGAGTATAACCTGATCCGGGTTTTGGTTGATTGTGAAAAATATAAAACGCTGTTACTTCTTCTTTTTGCAACCGATGCTGGCTATTGCTCAAAATTTCTGTTACTAACGGGGTAACGGCATTAATATCATTTGGAACAGGATACAATTTTGAAGTAGTTAAACTTTCATCCGACAAAAGCAATTGAACACGTTCACCTACCGCCCAGATTTCTTTTTTACCTGGCAAAGCCTTGAGTGATGCGGATACAAAATTTACCATTGAATCATTGAACTGTGCAACAAGCCCTTGGTCTGATCCGAAGACAATGGCGCAGATCATATCTTCTGATTTATTTTTTGTTTTTTTCTTTTCATTTATCGCCGCTATTTTTTCTGCCTTAAAATATGCAATGATGCTTAAAGTTATCGTATGATAATAATCTGCAAGCGAACTCACTGCCGTTTCGTATTGAAAAATGTTTGACGCTGCCATCGCTTTCATAGCGCTTACAACAGATTTTAGATCTTTTGCGCCTTCTGTTTTACTTCGTAAATTTTCTAAAGTGTCCATTACTTTTTATTTTGATCAGGCTTAGACTTGTCTTTATTTTCTTCCGGCTTTGGCTTGTCCTGAAACTGACTAACTATTGTTGCGGCTATTTTTAAAATAGCCTTGCTATCATCATCACTCAACTTTGCATTTGAAAATAATCGCTTGATTATTTCATCCGGAAAATCCTTAAAATTTTTAAGCAACGCATTCTGCGCATCCTCAATTTTTTCAAGTGGTATTGTATCCAACAATCCATTTTTCAATGCAAGCAAAATCACAATCTGTTCTGAAACCGGCATCTGCTGAAGCTCCGGTTGTTTAAGGCATTCACGGATTCTCTTTCCATGCTCAATTGTTTTTTTTGTATTTTCATCAAGCCTTGTTCCAAAGCGGGCAAAGGTTTCCAGCTCTTCAAATTGCGCATACTCCAATTTCAAATTTGCAATGGAACTGTATGCCGGTAATTGCGCTTTATCCCCTACACGTGAAACGGATTTACCAACATCAACAGCGGGTAAAATACCCAACTCAAAAAGCTTGGGTGATAAATATATCTGGCCATCTGTAATTGAAATTAAGTTTGTAGGAATGTAAGCGGAAATATTTTGTGCTTCTGTTTCAATAATAGGCAAAGCTGTTAATGATCCACCTTTCAGTGCATCACTTAAATGTGTTGATCTTTCCAATAACCTTGAATGTATATAAAAAATATCACCGGGAAATGCTTCACGGCCGGGTGGCCTTCTTAGCAGTAATGAAAGTTCGCGGTAAGAACGTGCATGATGTGTAAGGTCATCATAAATGATCAACACATCACGTCCCTGTTCCATAAAATATTCTGCAATGCTGGTAGCAGCATAAGGTGCGATGTATTCCAAGCCAGGAGAATTATTTCCTTCCGCAACAACAACAACAGTATATTCCATGGCGCCTTTTTCCCTGAGATTGGCAATAACTTTTGCAACTGCAGAAGCCCGCTGTCCAATGGCGCAATAAATACATAAAACGTTTTTATCTTTTTGATTAAGGATAGCGTCAATTGCAATAGCCGTTTTACCGGTCTGGCGATCACCTACAATTAATTCACGCTGGCCACGACCAATTGGAATCAATGCATCAATCACTTTAATTCCTGTTTGCAAAGGAACTGTTACCTGGCTTCGATCCATAATGGCATGTGCAGGGCGTTCAATTGGCAATCGTTCTTTGTGAATTATCGTTCCTTTGTCATCAATAGGTTGGCCCAGTGGATCGATCACTCTCCCAATTAGTGAATTACCAACCGGGATGTCCATCACTCTTCCGGTGCGCTCTACTTCATCCCCTGCTTTAAGTAATGAATCTTTACCTAAAAGGATAACGCCTATTTCATCTTCATCAATATTATATGCGATACCGAAAAGGCCATTGGGGAATTGCAACAGTTCTTCAAAGCCTGCATTCGGAAGTCCGGAAACTTTTGCAATTCCTGTTGATACACTTGTAACCAACCCAACTTCACGGGGGTTCATAGAAAAGCTAAAATTTTCAATACCCTTATCTAATTGGTTGAATGTATTATTTATGATATTATCTGTATCAATTGCTGGCATATTATTTTTTTTCCGGCTCCGGCTTTGCGTTTTCTTTCATGGTATCGGAAATATTTTTTTCCAATGAATTGAGGTATTCTGAAAAACTCCACGATAGTTTATACCCGTTGGTTGAAAGCTCGATACCGCTTATTATTTCCGGTGTTGTTTTAAATTGCAGGTGTGTATCTGCACTGAGTATTACATTTACTTCATTATTTATTTCGCCTTGTTGTTTTGCGGGAAGGTTAAATGCGCTTCTTACCAAAATAGCATTGGAATTGGATTTGAACGCTTCGATGAATTGTTTTTTCTCATCATCTTTTAATGCTGCCAGGTGTTTTACGAATGTATTGGCTGATTGCTCTTCCAAACTAATGGAAGCAATATCAGCAAGCGCTTTTCTTGTAATAGCAAAAACCTGCCTTTGGGTTTTTTCAGCTATCTCCACATTATCATTTTCCTGTTTTTCTTTTGCGGCTTTTTCCATATTAGAGCGCAATGTGTTTGCATCAGTTTTTGCTGCATCAGTTAATTGTTGTTTTTGAGTATTTGCATCCGCAACGGCTTTATCCATCAATGCTTTTTTTTGCTGATCAAAATCTTCGTTCTTCTTTTTAAAATCATCCTGTTCTTTTTGTGCTGCCGCTTTTTTATCATCTGCATCTTTTAACTGGTTGGTGATCTTTTTTTCCCGTTCATTTACAGCATTGAGTATTGGCTTGTACAAAAACTTCTTTAGCAACCACACCAAAATGAGGAAATTAATTACCTGTGCTATTACTGTGAACCAATTGATTTTCATTAATAATTATTTTGCGATGATGTGGTTCCAGAAAGGATTAGCAAATATGAGTATCATTGAAACCACAAAACAGTATATCGCTATAGATTCTATCATGGCCAGCCCTACAAATAATGTTCTTGTAATAGTTGGTGCAGCATCGGGCTGCTGTGCAATGGAGCTTAATGCCGATGATACCGCTTTGCCTTCGCCCAATGCCGGCATCATGCAACCAATACCTGTTGTAAGCCCAGCAGTTATAATTGATGTTACAGCTATAATTGTTATACTATCCATTTTATTTTTTATTTACTTGTTATAGGATTTGTTTTACCTGTTTTCTTTGAATCATGAACAGCCGCTGTTATATAAACGGTTGCCAGTATGCTGAAAATATAAGCCTGCACCATACCTGTCAATAAACCGAGTGCATTCATAATAACCGGGAAAATAAATGGTGATATGCTTAATAGTATGGCTACTATCATTCCGCCACTCATGATATTGCCAAACAACCTTACAGCCAGCGCAAGTGTTCTTGAAACTTCACTGATAAGATTAAACGGCAACATGATAAATGTTGGTTTCACATATGATTTAAGGTAACCGCCTAAACCACTTTTTTCAATACCAAAAAAATGAACCGCAATGAATACGCAAAGCGCCATAGCGGTTGTGGTAGATAGTGAGGCAGTTGGCGGTGTATACCCAGGAAAAATAATGCACAGGTTGGCTGTGCCAATAAATAAAAACAATGTGCCGATAAAGCCGATATATTGTTCGGGATGATTTAATCCAATATCTTTAATTTGTTTGTTGATACCTGTTACAATCATTTCAAGTATGCACTGCCAGCGTGAAATGGTAATATCTGTTTTAAGTTTTCTTGTAACCAGCCTTGCTGCAATTATCAATACCAGCATTAAGGCCCATGTAGTAACAATGGTAAGGTTAATAGTAATAAAACCATGTTGCCAGAAAATAGTTTCGTCGGGGCTAAGCTTCATTGCCAACCTCCTTTTTTAATTGCAATTTATTTTCATCAATTGATTTTGTATAATTAACAACAATAAAACGGGCTATCATAAAACCAAGCATGCACGCAATCAATCTTTGCCAATTACCTGCACCAATAAAATAAAACCCAGTTAACGTAATGCCAACACGAAAAAGGAAACTGCCAAAAACCCATAGGGCGGGAACTTTAGCTGTAATAACTTTTTTTACGGTAAACCAAAGGCCCCAAAAGAATATTGTTCCCAGTATTATTCCTCCTGTAAATGCCAATGTGAGATAGGTTATTTCATTCATGATTTTTATCTTTATTGTTATGCATTTCTTTGTCTTCTTTTGTAACCCAATACCAGGCAATGATGCAGCCTGTAATGATGCCAACGAACAAAAGGCTCAATGTCCAGGAAAATGATTGCGGGTGTTTTTTATCCAGCCATAATCCTAACGCAGCGCCCAGCAATGATGGAACTGCAACCGACCAGCCAATCATGCCCATCATTCCTAATCCAAACCATACGCCGTTCTTTTCATGGAGGGCTTTTAATTTTCGTTTTTCTTTCCTGGCAACTTCGTCGCTGAAAAAATTATTTTCCTTATTATTTACAGCAGGTTCCATTATTAAGTGTTTCGAAGTTTATCAAAGCTGTAAATAAATCCTCTTTCTAATTTTGCAATTACTGTATTCGATTCCTTTATATTCTCATCATTGGTTTTGAAATCTTTTTTTACCAGGTCACCCAGTTTGCCAAGGTCTGCGCCGCCAACTGCATTGCGAACTGAAACCAATACCTGGTCACCGGCTTTTACCATTACTCCATTGTCAACAGCCACATAATGCGAAACGCCGTCTGTTTCATAAGTAAATATCCCGGGCACCAAAGCAGCAACACAATCCAATCGCTGCGGCAACAAACCATAGGAACCTTCACTAGTTTCCATTACAATACTGCCTACATTTTTTATATCAGCAAACACTTTAAATGGTAAAAGAATTTTTAGGTTCATAAATTATTATTTCTTTTATATTTTTTTCATGCTGGTACTTTTTCTTTTTCCGCAGGTTTTACATTTTGTTTTTCCATATTGCTATCGTCTTTTTTTGTTTCATCTTTTTTAGCATTACCGGCATCGTTGGATGCTTTTTTCTTCACTTCATCTATTGAGCCTATCATATAAAAGGCACTCTCGGGATAATCTTTAAACTCGTCTGCAAGAATTCTTTCGCAGCCATCCAGTGAATTTTTCAAACTCACTTGCTTCCCTTTAATGCCGCTGAACTGTTCTGTTGCAAAAAATGGCTGCGTAAGAAACCGTTCGATGCGTCTTGCCCGATTTACTACATTGCGATCCTGTACGGATAACTGTTCCATGCCAAGCATAGAGATAATATCTTTTAATTCTTCATACTGTGCAAGCGTTGCTCTTATTTTCTGTGCAAGATTGTAATGCTTTTGTCCGATGATGCCCGGCGTTGCCATTTTTGAATTGGATTGCAATAAGTCGATGGAAGGATATAAACCTTCACTTGCCTTTTTTCTTGACAATGCGATCGATGCGGAAAGATGAGAAAAGGTATGGACCGCAGCAGGATCAGTTAGATCATCTGCAGGAACATACACCGCTTGTATGGAAGTAATTGCACCACTATTGGTATAGGCTATGCGCTCTTCCAGTTCGGATAACTCTGTCCCCATAGTTGGCTGATAACCGAGTCGTGAAGGCATTTGCCCCATTAACCCGGATACTTCCATGCCTGCCTGTATAAAACGAAAAATATTATCTATCAATAACAATACATCGCGGTGTTCATCATCCCGAAAATATTCTGCCATCGTAAGTGCCGCATGCCCAACACGAAAACGTGCACCCGGCGGTTCATTCATTTGTCCAAACAACATCACCATGTCTTTAAGCAAATCAGCATCTTTCATGGCATTGTATAATTCATTGCCTTCGCGGCAACGTTCGCCAATACCGCAAAACATGCTAACGCCTTTGTTATGCCCAACCATGTTATGGATCATTTCTGTAAGCAAAACTGTTTTGCCAACACCTGCACCGCCAAATAATCCTGCCTTTCCACCACGCTCCAATGGTATCAACACGTCAATGGCTTTTATACCTGTTTCAAAAATTTCAGATTTTACGGCTCTTTTTGATAATGGAGGTGGTGGTTGGTGAATGTTTCGTCGTTCGGCTTTTGGCAATGGTTCAAGATGATCAATAGTGTTTCCAAAAACATCAAACATTCTGCCCAGTATATTTTTACCAACCGGCACGGTCAGTTCCCTCCCATCCGTTTCCACAACCATGCCCCTTGCCAATCCCTGCGTTGGGTTCAATGCAATTCCACGTACGCTATGGTTATCCAGTTGTGATAATACTTCAATAGATACCTCCTTATTTTTTCCTGAGCGGAGTAAAGTATAAATAGGAGGGAGATTATTTTCAAACGCTATATCTACTACGCTGCCTCGTACAGAAATTATTTTTCCATAACGTGTTTTCGCACCAGTGTTATCTGTGTCTGCATTCATATCCTCTGTAAGGTTTGCTAAATACGTTTTATAAAAAAAAACTAAGGAATGATTAATCGTAAGAAATAATAGTTCCGGTGTTTGCCAGGCCGCTGGAACCTCTTACATCTTTGGAAGAATGAGCCTTTACAGCATCAACTGCACTGCGCCCTACGGAAGCAGCAACGAAACCAGGCGATTTTTTCACTTGCTCTTTTTGCTTCTTTTCAGCAGGCTTAATTTTATCAAGACCATCTTTTTTTAATACTATTTTGTTTGCCATTTTTTAATTTTTAATTGAATATTTTAATTTATGATTTAAAAATCTATCTCTACTATCAAAAAAGTTTCTTAGTGATAATCTCTGGGGTTGCCGGATCAACTAAACCATAATTTTGCGAGACGAGTTTTTTATTTTTATGGTGATACTCCATCCTGTTTAAAAGATGCGCAATCAGCGCAATATGCGTTTCATCTTTATTATCTGCATTTACAATGAACCACGGCGCATTTTTAAAATTTGTTTTCAACAACATTTCATCCCTTGCATCAGAATAATCTTTCCAGTGCTTTTGCGCCACCTCATCTATCGGGCTTATCTTCCATTGTTTCAGCGGATCTTTTTTACGATCATCCAACCTTTTTTGCTGTTCGTCTTTACTTATATCCAGGTAATATTTTAGGATGATGAAGCCACCCTCAATCAGTCCATTCTCGAATGATTCTACTTCTGTAAAAAATGATTTGTATTGCTTGTGGGTACAAAAGTCCATCACTTTTTCTACGCCTATGCGATTGTACCAGCTACGATTAAAAAGAACAAATTCGCCCGAAGCCGGCAGGTTTGCAGTGTAACGCTGAAAGTACCACTCCTTTTCCTCACTGTCAGAAGGCTTACCCAATGCTACTACTTTTGTTTCACGGGGGCTTAAATGTTTGGTGATCCTTTTTATCGTACCGTCTTTACCAGCGGCGTCTCTTCCTTCCAATATTACCAGTAATTTTAAATCGGAAGCAATCACTTCTTTTTGCAACTTTACCAGCTCAATATAGAGCTGGTGCAATATGTTTTTTTTTACATTTTTTTGTGTCGACACCATTCAGTGCCAGTTTTGTTTCCATTTCTTTATTTAAGATTTAGATTATTATTTTCTTTACAAAGATATTTCATCAACTATTTTAGAAAGTTAAATGAGCTTTTTCAGGATGGTTATATTTTGATTCATCAAATGAAGCACAATCTTTTACCCCTGCGGTAGAAATATCTACGATAACTTTTGATTCTTCCCAGATAATTTCTTTAATATTTTCGACTGGTATCAAAACTTTTTTTCCTCCAACCCAGTTATGGGTATCAATAACGAAGTATAAAATTTGCCAGGTTTTATCGTCAATAACAAAATCATTTACGTGTCCTATTTCACCATCGCTGGCATGAATGTGATAGCCTGTCACCCGGTCGGTACTTCGTAAATGCAAATCACCAGTATCACTTTGCACATCAGTGGTAATATCATCTTTTATAATTCTTTGATCAAAAAGCGGTGCTGGTTGCATTACTCCCCACAAACCACCCGCATAAAAACCGCTATTCCAATAGGGTTGCCAGGCATAGTGCTCATATAGTGCAATCTCGTGCTGGCGGGCAACCGGTTTTTGCATATCTATATCCGGGCTGTTACTAACCTGGTCTTTTGTAAGTGCTACAGGAAATTCACTTCTTTCCCAATCAGGTTTTTGTAAAGCTATTGGTGATAGAAGCACAGACCGACCAAAGAGCCAATTCCCGGTCTTCACCACCAGGTAACGAATACCCCAATTTTTGTCATCGAAATAAAACTCTTCCACTTTACCTACCTCACCATCTGTGGCTCCTATACTGTAGCCAATTAAATTTTTAATATTGCGTTGCATATATTTTATTTTAAGTTTTAGAATCATTCAGTTTAGCCGCAAAATTTTGCGCTGCTTATATTAATACCTATTTATTTTTCTTTATAAAGACTAACAAAAAATTGAAGGCTATAGAAAATAGTACGCGGTTATTCTCTTGTTCTCTTTTAGTTCAGAGAAATTATAAAAGTGCTCGCTGCAATAACGGCGGTTCCCACGATATTTTTATAAGTATAGAGCATATATGCCGCCAGAAAAAAAATGTTGTGATTGTGAAACGTTAAATAACATAAGTACCTCGTAGATCAGTGTAATCCTATAATTATTTCTTCTGCTTTTAGCTGACTTTACAACTGAGTGGTAATTATTGTAGAACAATTTTCTCAAAACAGGGTATTGGTTCGTCGCTCGATCTGATAATGCAGATTTAGGAGGATTTTTCAGTGAAGAAAGGAAATTTACATTTTTGATACAGTCTTTATAAAATATATTTTTCGATTGTTTCTTTAAAAAAAAGAACATCGAAAGGTTTTTCAATATATCCGTCAGCATTTATCTTTTTGTATATGGCCTTAACATCGGCATTTGCAGAAAACATGATGACAGGAATATTTTTTGTAGTTTTGTTTTCTTTAATTATTACCACTGCTTTTTCGCCACCAATTTCTGGTATCCACAAATCCATAAAAATTATATCGGGCTTAATTGCTTCGATGTCTGCCAGTACATTTTCACAACGGGACATCGTTTCTACACGGTACAAACTTTTTTCTAAAATGGCTTTGCATAAAAACAACATTTCCTGGTCGTCATCGTAGATAAGGACACATTTTATCATCCTCTATTTTTAATTCAATGGCAGTGTAAAATAAAAAGTACTTCCTTTTCCGGGTTCACTTTCGGCCCATAATTTACCTTTGTGGCGTTTAATGATTTCAAAGGAAATATAGAGGCCGATGCCCAATCCCTGGAATTGTATCGCATGTTCTTCCACCCTGTAATATCTGTCAAATATTTTGTCAAGATTGTATTTAGAAATACCAATCCCATTGTCTTTTACCGAAACCTTTATTTCACTATTATTTTCGGACATATGAATAAAAACCTTTTCAGATTCAGGAGAATACTTTATGGCGTTGCTGAGTAAATTAATAACTACCTGTTGTATCCTTTCTTTGTCACCTGTTATTTCATGGATGATAATACCGGTTTTAACAATAATGTATTTAGGGTTCGAATATTGAAAATCTTCTACAGTATTATTGATCATTTCATTGAAATTAAATGTAGCTGAATTATAATTCAATTTGCCATATTGAATTTTGCTTACATCCAGCAGCTCAGTTATTAATTCGTTGAGCCGCTTAACAGAAAGACTGGCTTTTTTGGCGTACAATTTTGTTTTGTCATCTGATTTTTCCAAAGAAAGTTCCAGCAGTTGAAGGTACGCTTTTGCCGTAGTAAGGGGTGTTTTCATTTCATGACTGGCAATGCTGATAAATTCATCTTTTTTCTGTTCTTTCTTCACTTGTTCGTCAATGTCAGTATGGGTACCTATCCATATCATTACTTTGCCATCAAGATCTTTTTGCGCCAACCCTCTGCTTAAATGCCAATGATAGATTCCATCATGCCGGAGAAAGCGGTGTTCCAGTTGAAAATCTTCACCTGTCGCAATGGAGTTTTGCCAGATCTGCTTATTATTATTCCAGTCATCCGGATGTATGATTTTTTCCCAATTAAGGTCTTTTAGTTCATTAAAACTTTTCTGGGTATAATCAAGCCATTGCTGATTTAAATAATTTACATTACCGTTTGCATCTGCGGTCCACATTTTCTGCGGCATAGCATCTGCAAGAATCCGAAAACGTCGGTCACTTTCTTCCTGTATTTTTTTTCCACGTATCAGGTCTGTCACTTCGTATCCAAACACCAAAATGCCAGTTATTTCTTTGTATTCATTATAAATTGGCTGGCAACTAAAATTAAAATAACACTGTTCCGGTGAAAGATTTATATCATGGGCCAGTTTAATTGGTACCTCGATACCAACAAAAGTTTCGCCAGTCTGATAAATATTATCCAGAATTTTATCAAAACCCTGTCCCTCGAGTTCTGGCAAAGCCTTCAACAACGGCTTACCTACAATTTTTCGATTTCCAAATATTTTTTGATAGGACGGATTCACCAAATCATACGTATGCTCAGGGCCCAGAAGTGTACACATAAAAGCCGGTGCGTTCATATAAAGATTGTAGATCATTTCTGCGTTGCGTTCCAGTTTTTTTCGCGCCAATACCTGTTCTGTAACATTATAGGCAAAAACTAAAATACCTTCTATTTTATTATGTTCATCCCTTATGGCATTATAATTAAAATTGAAAAAGCCAGGTTCTATTTTTGCATTGCCCGTTTTCAAAAAAAACGGTATTTCTTTGCCTATAAAAGCTTTGCCTGTTTTGTAAACGTCATCCAATACTGTAAAAACGCCTTGCTTTTCTAATTCAGGCATCACTTCTTTCATGGTTTTACCAATCAGGTCTTTATCTCCATTAAATTCAAGATATGCAGAGTTTGCAAACTCAAAAATGTATGCTGGTCCTTTTAAAATAGCAAACAGGGCCGGGGCTTCCATTAAAAAGTTACGAAAAACCTGGTGTTCGTTTAAAATAATATCCGCATTCTCTTTTAAAATATATTCTGCTTTTTTTCGGAGCGTAATATCATCCAAAGCCAGCAAAACCATGGGTTCTCCACCTTCTTTATTTATTGCCTGAATATTGAAGCAAATGGTTCGTTTTCCAATGGAGGGAAAAGTAAACACAATTTCCACTTCAATTTTCTTTTCATCCTGAATTTTTTCCAGTTCTTTCCTTAATCCAGGGATTTCCCAGCTTTTATCCTGCAAATCAAATAAAATTTTTCCAACAGTATCTTCTTCTGATAGCTGAAATGTCCTATAAAAAGAAGCATTCGCGTTCTTAATTGAAAAATGTTTATCTAATACAAGAAGTGGTTCATGCAAAATCGAAATAGTAGCTTCCGCAAACTTGTGGCTTTGATCAACCTGGTCGTTGCGCTCATAGAGTTCCTGGTTTACAGTAATTAACTCCTCATTCATGCTCTGTAGCTCTTCTTTGCTAGATTCTAATTCCTCATTCAGGCTTTGTAATTCTTCGCTTCCACTCAATAATTCTTCATTGGAGCTTTGTAGTTCTTCATTAGAAGTTTCCTGGTCCTCCGTTATGCTGCGCATATCTTCACGTGCCTGTACCAATTCTTTTTCCAGTTGATGTATACGAATATTTTTTTTGTCTTTTTTAATTGTATCTGAAATGCCACTATCAATTCTGGCGATAGCAGGCCGATCGTTCTCAGCTGACATTTGACGCCGAAACAGCACCAAAAAATGAAGATTAATTGTATTTAATAACGGAATTACTTCAATTGTTACCCATTTTTTTCCGAGGTTGATCGGGATACCCTGCTTTATGACCACCTCTTTTTTAATTTTAGCTTTATGCAATGCATTCCGAATCTCAAACGACAAGCCTTCCTTAGCCATTTTGAGTAAATTCAGGCTTGCTTTCCCCGACGGAGCTTCCAGGTACTCTGCCGTAAAACCCCGAAACTGGACAATTTCATATTGCTCATTTACGATTACCCCCACAGGCGTATAACTCGAAAGCAGAATTTCATCTGCATTTTTTTGATAGTCTTCAATTTTTCCTTCCCTATCCCGCGATGAATTTTTTTTATCGGCAGGTGCGGCGTCGTTGCTTCCGCTTATCATTTGCATAAATTTCCCCCGTATAGATTTCTTGCCGTAAAATTTATCGTTTCCTGCAGCGGGAATAAAAAATTCGGATGTGTTTCCAGCGGTTTCTGAATCCCCTGACCATAAAATCCCTTTATCATTCAGCGCGTAATGAAAGGTGGTGAGAAGTTTTTTCTGAGGAAGGGGTTCCAGGTAAATTAGCACATTGCGACAACTAATCAAATCCATTTTAGCAAAAGGCGGATCTTTAAAAAAATTGTGCACTGCAAATATACATATATCCCTTACCGTCTTTTTTACCTGATAATGGCCATCCGTTTTATTAAAAAAATGTTGCAGTCTTGTTTCAGATATTCCAGCAACCTCCTCTTTTGAATAAAGCCCCTTTCTCGCTTTTTTAATAGCCATATCAGAAAGATCGGTAGCAAAAATCTGTACTTTTATTGTAGAACCGTGTTCGGCTAAAAATTCCTTGCAACATATTGCCAGTGAATAAGCTTCCTGTCCGGTGGAGCAACCTGCTAACCAGATTCGTAAAGGGTTTGCAATTGATTTATTTTTTATAATATCCGGTAATACCTTTTCGCGCAGCGTAGCAAAGGCATCGGGATCCCGGAAGAAGGATGTTACAGGTATCAATAAATCCTTGAATAAAATATTCTGTTCAGGCTTCCGATCTCTCAGGTAATCTAAATATTCAATAATGGTTTTCAAACCGAGTAAGTCCATGCGGCGGATAATACGTCGCCGGACTGTTGTTTGTTTATAAAAGCTAAAATCAATTCCAGACCTTATCCTAATTACATCATATATCTGCCGGAATACATTTTCAATTGCCTTATCTTTTTCAATATCATTATTGCCCCCGGCAATAAGCGTAAAGGATTGTTGCAACTCTATCAGCTTAGCAGGTATCTTTTCCAGAAAAAGGATATAATCTACTACATTGGCATCAATGGCGTGCTGGGGCATACCGGGGTATGTTGCCGTACCTGGTTCTTGGGCTATTGTTAATCCACCGTGGGCTTTAATCTCCTTTAACCCCGCCGTACCATCAGCTCCATTGCCTGATAAAACCATACCAATAGCGTGGGTCTGGTGTACTTCAGCCAGGGAAGAAAAAAAGATATCAATCGGTAAATTCAACTTGCCATTGGAAGACCTTGGACTTAGCTTCAAAATTCCATCTGTGGCAACTAATATTTTACCCGTTGGAATAACATAGATATTATTTGGTTCTACGTGTACGTTGTCGCTGATTTCTATTACTGGAAGATTGGTCACCCGCTGAAGAATTGCAGAGAGCGCGCTTTGATGCTCAGGATGTAAATGCTGTACCAGAATATAAGCCATTCCAGAGTTCTTGGGGATAGCAATTATTAATTTTTTAAATGCCTCTAGACCACCCGTAGATGCTCCAATTCCCACAACCGGGAAAAGGTTTTCAGAAAGTAGTTTTGGAATCTCATTTTCTGGTGTATGCATGCAATAAAATATTAGAGCTTCTTAATGCAAAGGAAAAAACAGAAAACTAGCTTTTTATCCCTGCAGTCTCCTTTATTTTCAGTCAATGTTAGTATTCCCAAAAGTAATAAGTTCCTATTGTAAATGCCGTTAAACAAACTAAATCTGAAGGTAAAATTTTAGACAATAAATGAAAGGAAGTAGAAAGCCTTATTATCCTGCTTAAATTATTAGTATAAAATACCCGGTATTATCAACACTTTTGCAACCAATAAGAGTCAAAATAAGGGGCGCTCATTATTTTAATTCTAAATTATGTGAATTTTTGAAGTGTTATATCCCTAAGATGTTACAAAAGCCTTTACCACGTCATGTCAGTAATGTGTATTCCTTCTCTATAATCTACATTTCGGTAAATTTCCTTTTAATCTCTTCAGGATTATATTTAACCTTTGCAATTGGTGCCATAGCAACTGTCTTGTTGGTCACTTTAAACGGAGATTTATTTACAATTCCAGCCGCGCTGCTTTTATACACTAATTTATTTGTTATTGGTTTCACTGAAGCACCTTTCTGAGTTTGCTGGTTATCTTTTGATATCTGGGTAACATGATTACTGTTTTTATCAATAAACTTTTTCTTCATACTATTTATTTTAATGTGGTTATAATTAAATGAAAAATATTGGTAATTGTATAAACACTAAATATCACGGAAACCGAATGCAATAATTTACCTATAAGCGTATACCTATAGTTATAAGTTTTCTCGTAATAAAAGCCTTCAGGTATTTCCACACAAATTAGCAAGTTGATTTCTGATAGTTTAGTCGTTACTATTAACGGTAGAACCATGGTTTCCACCAGGGTCACTCACCGGTTTAGTAACTCCATATATATTTAAAAGAATGGTTTATCTTTTTTATAATATTTAAGAACACGTAAAATGTTTGCTCAATTTTTATAAAGTTATCGCTTTGTTTAATAGTGGCTTTCCATAAATGTCCGCATGGATCGATAAAATTTGTCTCAATTAAATAGGAAGGAGATGTTAACAGGGTGTTTGTTTGGGATGTTAAAATAGCAGTTTGTAATTCCTCAATTTTTTTAATTAAAAAACCAAATTGGTTTTGCGTATTCATAAAATTTTTATTGACATAGAATTATTTTGAAAACAACATTTTTACAATTTCACCCGCCATAATCCTTATCAATATGGTTCAATTAACATGCCATATACTAGTTTAGTAATTTCTCAAATTGTTTGAGCATTATTATAAGCTGTATGCTTACATCGATTCCCAAAAAGTGCTGTATCGACATTGCCTTTACGGGATTATTTCAATTTATATTGACCATACTTTATAAACGGTGTAGAGAAGCACACCCAAATCAATTGGATTGTGCAATAAAGTACCCGTCAGTCGAAATAAAAACTGAAATCTTCTAAAGCGGCCGGGTGTTTCAATATGCTGCACACTGAACCAAAAGGAATTGCCGCGCCGTCTGATTTTATTATCATTGAATCTGAAATTGCGGAAAGATTCGTATTAGATTTTGATAGTGAAAAGCAATAGGTGAAAAAAGTGTATGTGCCTCCCAGGATCGTAGTGAGAGAGAATAAACTTATAAAGAAAATGGAAGATGATAAAATTAAAAAAGGCTTGTCTGGAATGGCAGCCAGCTGCGCTGAAAAAAGAAAGCGATACAATTTCACTTTGACAAAATAAAAGAAGTATTGTTCGTCACTCAAAAAACATTTTAAATAGTTTACAGAACCATTTATCCCAACTCTTAAATTATATAACCTTTATTCATTAAGGAGCATAAATTAAAGAGCGGTTGGGAATAGCAAAGATGCAAATATAAATAAAAGAACGGTCAGATTCAATTGATCTTTGACACCATTATCATACAAGAACCAATACAAAAATAGAGAAATCTTGAAAATGAATATTATACTATTCCTTTTTCTTGCTGCGTAATTCTCAGGCCAAATTATCAAGGCATGAAAGTAGAGAGAATACCAGTCAACATACTTTTCAAATCAGAAGGATCAATTTGTTTGACTAAATAATCAGATGCACCTAATAGCTTTGCATCATCCTTATCTTTTTGACTGGAGGAAGTCGTATAAATAACTACCGGGATAAAATTGAAAAGGGGATTATTCTTAAGTTCGAAAAGGACTTTCTTCCCGTTGATACGCGGCATATTAAGGTCTAAAAAAATCAGGTTGGGAAAGGAGATGGTGCCATTTTCTAATTTGAGTAATCCTTCCTGCCCGTTATCGGCAGTAAAGCATTCAATAGCAGCATCGATTTTCTTTAAAGCCCTAATCAGAAGTGCCTGATCATCCGGGCCATCATCTATAATATATATAACTTTGGGGGTGATCATAAAGTTTATTAGAAATATCAAATATACATGTATTAAGATCAAAGCTTAAAATCCTACCTTACGGTTACTAATGGCAATGAATAAAAAAATAAAGGCCCAGGTGCTCTCAGAAAATCTCTTTCCCGTGGTTGGCATCGGCGCTTCTGCAGGTGGACTGGATGCCTTCAAGCAATTAATTACGGCTATTCCAGGAGACTCAGGAATGGCATACATTATTATACAGCATTTGTCTGCTGAATATGAAAGCATTCTTCCAGAAATACTTCAAAAACAAACTACCATACCCGTACTTGAGATAACAGATAATATAAAAGTCATGCCCGACCATATTTATATTATTCCTTCTAATAAAATGCTAACAGCAAACGATGGAGTACTTCAGCTAGACCAGCGTATAAAGGGAGAGAAATTAAATGCGATTGATGTGTTTTTTACCTCTTTGGCCGAGATTCACCAGGGACATTCAATAGGCGTTATTCTTTCCGGAACGGGAAAAGACGGAACAGTTGGACTCAAGACTATTAAAGATGCTGGTGGTATTACCATTGTACAGGATGAAAATTCCGCTGCCTATTATGGCATGCCGCAAAGCGCCATCGATGCAGAAGTTGTGGATTTTATTCTGTCGCCGTGGGAAATTCCCATGCATTTAAAGGAGCTGATCAGAACTGCTAAAATTATTCCATCTAATTTTACTATTTCAGCAGATCTAAGGGAGGACGAAATATTTAAACAAATACTTGCGCTAATCAGGATTAAGCGAGGTGTTGATTTTACTTACTACAAACAAACCACTATACGTCGTCGCATCTTGCGGAGAAAAGTGTTGAACAGAATAAAAAACCTGAAGGAGTATTACACTTTATTAATTGAAAATAAGGTGGAGCAGGACTTACTGTTTAAGGATTTACTAATTCCTGTAACAGCTTTTTTCAGGGACGCAGGAACGTTCACTATTTTATGCGGGGAAATCTTGCCATTGGTTGTCAAAGAAAAAACAAAAGGTGAACCTATAAGAATATGGATAGCCGGATGTTCTACCGGAGAGGAAGCTTATTCTATGGCTATCTGCCTGCAAGAATATTTAAATGATACGAGGCCTGGTCACAAGGTACAAATATTTGCAACCGATATTTCGGAATCTGTGATTGCAAAGGCACGCAGCGGAATTTACAAGAAACAGGACATGGCAGGTGTTTCAGAAAGCCGCATACAACAATGTTTTACTAAATCAAATGGCGGTTACCAGATAAATAAAGAAATCAGAGATATGTGTGTATTTGCCTGTCAAAACTTCCTCGTCGACCCACCGTTTGCCAAGATAGATATTGTGAGCTGCCGCAACGTCCTTATTTACATGGAATCCTATTTGCAAAAGAAAGCACTTACTACTTTCCACTATTCTCTTAATAAAAAAGGGTTTTTATTGTTGGGAAAGTCAGAATCGACAAGCCAGTCATCCCAGCAATTCGAAGTATTTAACCTGCGGGATAAAATTTATACAAGAAAGGCAGTTGCGGCGAAAAATGTACATATGGCCCAGGAACAAAATGACCAATACAAGCACAGAAAAAATAATAAACCAAAAATAGCTGAAACAAAAAAGGACGACTATCAAAAAGCAGCTGATGAGGCCCTCCTTTCCAAGTATGCTTCTGCCGGAGTAATTGTCAATGAGCAACTGGATATTTTACAATTCCGAGAATCGACTGGTGCATACCTGGAAGCCGCACCAGGTAAAGCAAGTCTTAATATACTGAAAATGGCCAGGGAAGGTTTGTCTTTTGAATTGCGTAACACCTTACACAAAGCAGCATTGGGTAATGAGGCGATAAGAAAAGAAGGTATTACGATAGAAAATGGAAAAAGAAAAGTGAATATTGAGGTTATACCGCTACGCAATACGATTGATACCTATTTTCTGGTATTGTTTTCAGATGTACCGGTAAACCATGTAAACAGTGAAAAGGTTATTAATAAAAAGGGGAAATCCAAAGAGGATGCAGGCCTTCTTCAAATTGAGCAGTTAAAAACAGTATTATCACAGGCCCGCGAAGATATGCGCAGTATTACGGAAGATCAGGAAGCGGCCTATGAAGAAGTGCAAAGTGCCAATGAAGAACTCCGTTCGAGTAATGAGGAGATGCAAAGTCTCTATGAAGAACTCGAAACGTCTAAAGAGGAAATTCAATCGGCCAATGAAGAATTATCTACCCTCAACCTGGAATTAATTGAACGCAACGAGCAACTGGTTCATTCAAGAAAGTATGCGGAGGCAGTTGTTACAACTATTCATGAACCTTTTATCATTCTAACCGCCGAACTACGAATAAAAAGTGTTAATAAAGCCTTCTATGAAATATTCCGGGTAACAGAACAACAAACAGAAGGCAAACTATTTTTTGAATGGTTAGATGGTTTGTGGAATGATGCCAGACTTCGTGAAAAACTTTATAAAATATTACCAGAACATTCGCAGTTTGAAAACCTGGAAGTAGCTATTCTACTCAAAGAAAAAGCGGAAAGCTATTTTTCCCTCAATGCGCGTCAGTTAATAAATGAGAATAGTGACGAACAATTAATCTTGCTGGCGATACACGACATAACGGAAAGAAAAGAATTAGAAAAAAGCCAAATTCATTTTTTGAAAAGTTGGAACAACAGGTTGCTGATAAAACCAGGGAACTTCTGGAAACTAATGTAAACCTCCATAACTCCAACGAAGATCTGTTACAATTTGCGTCCATTGCCTCACATGATTTGCAGGAGCCTTTACGCAAAATCAGAACATTTACTTCGGTCTTCATTAAAGATTTCGGTAAAGAAGTACCGCACGGAGGCCAGGAAGTGATCAATAAAATAAAAACTTCTGCCGAACGCATGTCACAGTTGATTAAAGAAGTGCTGGAATATTCTAAACTTACCCATTCGGCCCGCAAGTTTATTCAAACTGACCTAGACGCTGTTCTCAAAAATGTGATGAAAGATTTGGATTTGCTAATTTCAGAAACCCATGCATCAATTGACTATGGTGTGGCTCTACCAATAATTGCCGCAATACCTATACAAATAAACCAACTTTTTTATAACCTGATTACAAACGCTTTTAAGTTCTGCAAAGCGGGTGCACCTCCTCAATTGGCAATTACATCCCGAACTCTTTCTTTAAAGGAAGCAAAAAAAATAGCGGGCCTAAGCGATAACCTTGCTTATTTAGAAATTATATTTTCAGATAAAGGGATCGGATTTGAGCAGCAGTTTGGCGATCAGATTTTTCGGATTTTTGAACGCCTGAATTCCGTGGAAAAATTTGAAGGTACAGGCATTGGTCTTGCTTTATGCAAAAAGATAGTCGAAAATCACCATGGGCAAATATTTGCCCGTTCTGATGTAAATGATGGCGCTCGTTTTCATGTTGTTCTTCCGTTAGGTCAACTGTGAATAAACCATTCCCCGTTTGAGTGTTTATACATATCCTACAACCCTCAATAAAACGTTCAACACAATACCCACGGCACAGTATTTACAATACTAAAGAAAATAACTTCTTTAATATTGAATCTTTACATCAAAAATATGGTTTGTGTACGTTGTAAAATGGCCGTACAATCAGTCTTAGAAGAACTGCAAATTAATTATTTGCACATAGAGCTTGGAAAAGCAATACTTAAAGAAAATATTAGTTCCGAACTGGTTAAAAAGATTGAGGTTGGGTTAAGCCACTATGAACTTGAATTAATGTACGATAAAAGAAAAATTGTTGTTGAGTCTATAAAAATTTTAATTATTGAATTGCTCCATTCCAGCAAGGAGGATGAGTTCTTAAAATTATCAGTTTTTTTAAGCAGTTCACTTGAATACGATTATACTTATTTGTCTAATATATTTTCTGAGTTAGAAAGTAGTACTATAGAAAAATTCTATATTGACAATAGAATAGAGCGGGTAAAGGAATTAATTGTTTACGAAAATTTGAACATATCTGAAATTGCCTATAGATTAAGGTTTAGTAGTATATCCCATCTTTGTTTCCAGTTTAAAAAGATTACCGGACAAACGCCTTCTAAATTTAAAAAACTGGTTCAGTCAGATTTGTTTGTATGGAAAACATGAGATTTATACACTTTTCCCAGTTTATTATGCTACCATTTAAAACTTAATAACTGTAATTTTAATTTTTTAATAAGCGTTATTTAAATTGGAATTTATGGAAAATCTGAAAATACTAATTGTTGACGATGATGCAGATGATAGAAAACTTTTTATAGACGCCATGAAGGAAGTCGACTTTGGTATAAAATGCGTTACGGCAAATGATGGCAGGGAGGCGTTGGAGATTTTAAAGAATGCCGGTGTTTTGCCAGATTATATTTTCCTTGATTTGAGAATGCCGGGGTATAACGGCAAGAAGTGTATAATTGAAATTAAAAATGATCCAAGATTAAAGCATATCCCGGTTATTGTGTATACAACTTCAACAGAATTCGAAGATTCAGCGGAAATGAAAAGTCTGGGTGCAGTTCATTTCATTAGTAAGCCATCAAATCGGGATGAAATGTACTATGTTGTAGCCCAGGTTCTGGAAGAAGAATTATTTCGTTCCTCAAAAAAATAGTGTTCTGAGAGCACAAGCAGCTAATTTTTAAGCCCTTACTGTCAAGGCCAATTGAAAGAGGATGACTTGGAAATTATTAATTATTTTCCAAAAAATTTCCCGTAGAAATAATTTTTTAAGCGTGTTCCAGTTTGGCAGTTTTTACTCCCCTTTTAAATATTTATATTTTTGAATTATTAAATGATCAGTTGAGAAAAGGTGTAGCGCAATTCAGGTAATGTAAGGATTTCTTGCAGGCGCGGATGAGACACCTCATTTTGAGAGCGGAGTAATAAAAATTCACTATAAAGATTTTTTCTTGCCTGTTCATTTGTAATTCCAAGATTTGCAGCAACTTCTTTAAGGGTAATGAATTGAGAACAAAAAATATGAAGAATGGAATTTTCTTTCACTGGTGACTCTATGTATTTTATATCCCGGTTTTTTAATTCTTCCCGTGTACTACTATGAGTATACCTCATTATATATACAGATAAAGGAAAGTTTATTTTGACGGTACTTTCTTTTTCGTGTAATTTTATAAATAATTTAATTAAAATATCTTCCGCAAGAAATTTACTTTTTGTGTAATTGTAGATTATACCATACATAGCGGGGGCATATTTATCATAAAGATGTCCCCACCCCTCAAGACTGTTTTCTGAAATTAAAGAAAGTATTGCTGCGTCTGATATGTGCTTGACAGCAGTTTGCAAAGACATAATGGTAAAAATAATGCCACAAAGGTTCGAATACCAAAAGGACAAATTGTTATATTTTTATTTGTATTTATTACATTATTCTCACATTGTAGAACTAAATATGAGTTTATGAAATAGAATTTAAACATCGTACAAAGTAGTGTAGCTTATTGAAGAATTAAATACCCGATTGGTTGTGCTCAAGTCTTACTTTCCAAGATTAACGAAGCCATTGATAAATTACGTCGATATCAGGTTAATAAGACAATGTTTGCAAGAAAAATTTATGACGACTGCATAAACAGGTGTCCTAAAGGTGTGACTTTTTGTTTTGCATGTGCTTACGATAATATTTCCTATTCTAATAATTACTGCGGTGGTTATTTTACTGACTCACTTGTGAAAGAATCAATTTCATGGTCCATATCTAAGCCAGAATCACAAATATTAACAGTCCAGGATGCGTGCAAATTATCTTTTAATAAATTGAGGCTTTTTTATTTCAAGGATCAGCGTCCAACAATCGAGTCAAAAACATACGGATGCATCCTGCCGTTTTGTATTAGTTTATCATCTTAAACTTGTGTATACTTTTGCAAAAACAAAATTGCACAGCGTTCATTCCGGAAGCTTTGCAATTGCTAACTGAGCTGTTTTCATTTGATAGCGATTGTATGTGCTCATCACCTGTTTAAGGCTTCGATGCCCTAAGATACCTGCCACTGTGGCAATGTCAACACCACTATCTTGTAACAACATCGAACATGAGTGACGAAGGGAGTGCCACGTAATATGTTTGTTTATGCCAGCATTTTTCACCCAAATGCCCAAAGATATATTTGCTCCGTCATGAGTTGGGAGGTTAAAAACCCTTCCGGATTTTTTATGTTCTCCAATTACCCGCAGTGCAACTGAATGTAAGGGCACTTCAACATAATGCCCGGTTTTTTCTTGTCGGATTACTAATCTGTCACCTTTAATTGAAGACCAATCAAGTTTATTCACATCAACAAATCTGAGCGCTGTATACAGACAAAATATGGCAGCCTTTTTTACTTCATAATTTGGCGCCGGTGCTTTCATTAACATACTCTATTCATCAGCTTGTAATATTTCCTTCTGTTTTTTAACCCCTTTTGTTTGAGCAACAACTTTTGCAGCTGGATTAATTCTAAAATATCCATCTTCAGTTGCATTTGTTATTACGCGTTTGAAAGAATAAAAATAGCCTAACGGAGTTTCACCTGCATACTTATCCTTCAAATAATTACGAAATTGTTCACAAATATTTTTTATAATATCGATAGGACTAATGAAATCTTTTTTCAAAAATTCCTTAAATGAATTTAGGCTGCATGCTAAATGCCGGTTTCCAACAACTGAATTTCTTTTTACGAAATCCTCATAATAAGTAATGAAATTCGGAACACGTTTGTGGTCTGGAATATAACCCGAACCGGTGGCTTGAAATTCTAATATTAACTGAGATTTTTTCATGTCGAGAATCGCAAGAACTTCCTTATTATGGTTTCTCTCAACCTGATTTTTGGGCTTTATATATGTGTAAAGTCCGGTCTTCAATCGCTGGCCTTTGCCACAGCCCCATTCAAAGGTGTAGCGAAGTCTAGTACTGTCAGTTGATCGTCTTTTAATGATATTTATTGACATATTTAAGGTGCTCGTTTTTGTGTCAAGCAACACCTCAAAATACATCAGATTTGTGTCAGAAATTGTGTCGGAGAGTGGGCAAAAGTGTGCGAAAATGAGGTGGGAAGTTGAAAAACCGACTGATAATCAATTGATTAAAGGCGGCTTTTGTGCCCAGGAATGGATTCGAACCATCACATCCTTGCGAACGCTGCGACCTGAACACAGTGCTTCTACCAACCTGCCTGCCGGCAGGCAGGTTTCGCCAGGTGCTCAATTTGTTTTTATTGATTTTAAAAATCCCTTTCCAACCCCAACTTTAAATATTTTTCGCTGTTCCTGGCCTCCTGCCTTGTTTGATATTGCTCGACAAGTAAAATTTTATAAGGCCTGTACGGTTTAGTAGTTTTGTTTTTTTCCTGATTGCTGTTCGTTAATCCTTCTTTCTAAATTATCTTTCAAAACAACATATATATAATTTTTGAAAAGGCTTTTGATTGAATAGGCAAAAAATCATTACTCAATATTCTATTCACAAATTATAAAGAATAGGGACAAGAAACCGGAGAAAAAAAAAGTAATCAAAAAAGAAAAACCTCCGATTAGTCAGAGGTTTTATGTGCCCAGGAATGGATTCGAACCATCACATCCTTGCGAACGCTGCGACCTGAACACAGTGCGTCTACCAATTTCGCCACCTGGGCAGTCTTTGAATGTTAGTAATATAGTACCGTTCATTCATCAGGGCTGCAAATATAAA
>JBBQLS010000021.1:0-29017 GCA_038328115.1 Chitinophagales bacterium | reverse complement strand
GCAAAATCCCTTTCCAGGTATTCATCGGGTTCCACTTCATGTATGCCCATCAGGGTCATAATTTCCAACACGCCATGTGCTACACGGCCAGTGCCGGTTACAGCAATTTTAATATTGGGCAGCTTTAATCCAAAATAAGTATGTACCAGTTTTTGAAAACTGTTGACCGAGCCAACCCGCTGCAGTTTAAAAGCTCCGGTGCGGTTTCCATAAGCCATCATACCATTGTGTGCACCTACAATACCGGCAAAAAAACCAAAGCCAATAATTCGGGTGCCATCAGTATGTTCCAGACATTCGTAATCAATCAGCGTATTCTTTTTTTCAAGTAAAACCTTGAATAGTTTTTGATTACCGGGTTGCATTTTTTTTGTGTGCGAAAAAAACATATACCGTTTGCCATCCAGCAACATATCAACCGGCACTTCCTTAATGCCCAACAATAAATTACAAGGACTCATGTCCTCCGTAACCTCCACGCCTGCTCTTTCATATTCCTGGTTTGTGTAGCACCGGTTTGCCGATTGCTGTGCAACCACCTGCACATCATCAAAATGCATTCGTAGCCACTTGCATTGAGCCGGTGTAAGTGCCACCCGGTTATCCTGCGGAATTTTCCCTTCTCTTATTAAACCAATCTTCAGCATCAATCGTTAAATTATGCGGCAATTTACATTTTAGATTTTACTTAGCCGCGGGGACATGAAGGATTTCCTGCGGAAATATTTTTTGCCACTGAAGCACAGAAGCACAGAAACTGAGAATCGAACATGTATTTTTCTGTGCTTCAGTGTGGCAAATCCGTTTCTGCCGCATGCAGAATAACATCATCTTTGCCTCCGACAAAAACTTTGTGGCTAAATTCTTTTTTTAGCCACGAATGACACTAATTGACACGAATTATTCGTGTTCATTCGTGCAATTAGTGGCTAAATAAACGGATGTTTTCTAACCAGCATCTTCCAGGTTTATTTACAGCATTACATTAAAAAAGCAAAACAGCCTACCTTTGCGTATGAATTATTTTGAACTATTTGAACTCCCCATATCTTTTAAAACCGACAAGACGAAACTTGCCAAAAAATACTTTGAGCTGCAAAAAAAAAACCATCCCGATTTTTTTGCAAATAGTACCGAACATGAACAGGCCGAAGCATTGGAAATATCCTCTCAGTTAAACAAAGCTTTAAAAGTTTTAAAAAGCCAGGAGCAGACTATAAAATATGTGTTGCAGTTAAAGCAACTGCTGGAAGAAGAAGAAAAATACCAGTTGCCTCCGGCATTTTTGATGGAGATGATGGAACTGAATGAAGGCCTGGATGAAAGTTCTGCCAAAAAGATTCAGGAACTGAAAGACCAGGTTTACAACGAAGTGGAGCCCATTATTGAAAACTATGATGATGCAAAGACTTCGAAAGCTGACCTGCTAAAACTTAAAGAATACTACTTCAAGAAAAAATACCTGCAACGTATTTTGGACAGATTGGAGGGATAACGTAATATTGCAGCCCGTTAAAGGTTAGTAATTTATATTTATTGGTTAACGGTTGGATGCCTTATTTTAAAAGACATGTTCGAATATTGAACTCCCCAACCCATAACCCCAAACACCTAACCGAAAATGAAAATGCCCATGTGGCGGAATTGGTAGACGCAGCAGACTCAAAATCTGCCATTCGCAAGGGTGTGAAGGTTCGATTCCTTTCGTGGGCACAAGGTAAATTAAAACCCCCTTTAAACAAAGAGTTTGAGGGGGTTTTTACATTTTAGGTGTCCAAATAGGTGTCTAATTTTTATATTAAATATAATTACTCTATATTTTCATATCCCCTTTTAAGTTCATCATTATTAATATTGTATTTATTTATAAGAAAATCTAGTATTAAATCTTTATTTGTTTCTTTTATCAAGTAAATTTTATCATCAACACTCAACGGGGGTATTGAAAAATTCTTGATATAATTTTTACTAAGGGAAAAATAATTTGATGAGTATGGTTTGCTAGTTTTAGAAATATAAAACCAAAATATTTTGCTTTCTAATATTTTCTTCAGGATTTCTAATTCAACAATGCTTTCCGAAATAATTGCCTCTCCATTACAAAACATTAATTTCTCATCATTGCTTATTATAAATGATGGTGCTTTAGTTATGTGAGGTAAAAATAATTTAAGTCCTTTTACATTTAAGCCTTGGTTTCGCCCATATTCATACCATTTACTATAAACTCTTTGACCTTTATCTCTTTTAGCTAATTCTTGCTTTTTACTCTTGAGATATATATAGGCGCATGGAAAATTACTTTTGAGTTCTACCTCCGATATCACTTTGTACTTTAATAATTTTTCATCCCATTTATAAGGAAAAATAATTTTTTCTTTAATGGTATCTATATCGTTTTCATTTGAAATTTTATTTGAATTGATAATTTCTCTGCAGATTTTTTTTTCGATTTTAAAGAGTTGCTCTTTTGATTCAAGTTGATAATAAATTCTATCTATTTTGCCCGGTTTGAATCTATATATACTATTTTTTAAAGTTGCAATTCCTGTACTAAAAGAAAATTTAGAAAATATCTTTTCTTCAAATTTTTCAATTTTATTTATAATAGAAATAATACTTTTTTGGCCAAGGTTCCATCCACTGAAATTATCTAATTCGTCATATGGATTTAAAGAAAAGCTGCATTCTTGGATTTTATTTATAGCCTCACTAGACGAAAGCAAATATTTGACATTTTTGCTTTTAACTTTTTTTATTATGCAAATACAAGTGTATGTATTTTTATGTTTAAATATTTGCTCATTTCTAAAATCAATGATTTTAAATTCAAAGCTATTTTTCGAAAAATATTCTCTTAAAAGTCTACCGTTAATACTTTTAAAAAAAGTATTAACGGTAATGTATCCTAAAGTACCGCCTTCATTTAAATTTTCCATACCCAGTTGAAAAAAAGGGATATATAAGTCAGGGTGCCCACTTTTTGAAACTTCCCAATTCTCTAATAATCTCTTGCTTTCTTCATCAATATTTCTCGAACAAACATATGGTGGATTACCTACAATTTTTTCAAACCCTGAAAATTTATAGATTCTTGATTCCCACTTGAAATCAAAAGCATTGCCTTGAAATAAATTAAATTCAAAGCTATATTCATCTTCTCCTTCAGATATTGCTAATAATGTCAATAATAACCTTGAGCGAATTATTGAATAGGGCTGAACATCCAGTCCAAAAATATTTTTTTTGAAAATATTCTTGTAACTAGCGTTTGTCAGGGATTTTATTTTTTTAGAGACTGAAAATAAAAAACCTGCGCAACCACATGCTGGATCGCATACAGTTATATCTTTCAGTTCTTCCCCTTTTTCGAAAATATTATTGATAATATACTCCCTAATATATCTAGGTGTATAAACTGCCCCAGTTACAATTTTGTCTTTCGGAGATACCACAAATTCAAAAAGCTCTATTAAACCTTCAATGTCAAGGGAAGTTTGGAATTTTAGAAAAATCAATAAATCCTCATAATCATTATCTACAGCTTTAATTATAAGCTGCTTTATTTCTTCATTTTTATGTACAGTAATTTTATTTAATTTTATGAAGGCTGTTACAAATAATCGATTGATTTTAGTAATATCCGAAGAATATTTTTTAAAAAACTCAAAAGTTTCTTTCTTCATATAAATAAAAGGTAGGATTATTGTAAATAAAGTGGAAAGACTTTTAAAAAAGAGTAATCAAGATTTGTATTTCCGGCAAAAAAACTATTAAAGTAAGGTACCCACATTCTCTCCTGAGCCCTCTTTATTATTTCTTGATATTCATAAGAATCAAACATCTTCTTAAGTTCAGGATAATCTTTTGTACTCATGTAATTATTAAGTATGAAGTGTATACCTAAAAATAAATCCATTGGCGGATGAGGTAATCTAGGAGCGGCAAGCAAAATTAATTCGCCCGTATCTTTATAATCTAATTCTCTTCCTCCTGCTTGAAAATGATAATACGGATGTGTATATTTAGAAGCGGCGCTTATTATATCTTGGTCTAATCGCCAACAATTTATATATTCTTTTTTGCTAACATTATTGCCATACCCATTAATTTGAAAATAGAAGTAGTAATTTGCTTTTACTGGATCATTGAGTTTAATGTCTGTAGCCTCATTAAATTCGCAAGTATGAGAAAAAAAAATTGACATTTTTGTTATGCCAGGGGGCTTTGTATCGGCAATTTTTTTATAAATATGAATAGCAATATCTCTTGTTTCAACATAATATTTTTTACTTCCCGTTAGCTTTTTCTCTAAATCATATAACTTGCTTTTATCTATTGAGATTTCATGTTTTTCAATCAACTTAATAAAAGTTGTTAAATCTCTCACGAATTTCCATAGTTCCCAACTCATTTATAAAGCTTTTGAAGGTCAATAAATCTTTGCTTATCAATGGGTTTAACAAACTTTAAAAAATCTGAACTCTTAAATGCTGCTAGTATTGATATATATTCTTCTTCTTGCCAAGGAAAAAGTTCTCGTTTATTTAACTCCAATCCGTCGATTGGGTCAATTGGATACTTTAAATCACTACAAATTGTCCAAAAATTCGTACTTGTTGAAAATTCTAAATTCTCAATTGGTGAAATATCTTTAAACCCTAAACCGTTAAATACTTCAACTCTCTGATTCGCATTCAATCTTCTTAAACTACTTATACCAAATTCTACGTTGCAAAATTCTTCGATACTTATTGCCCACCATCTATCATAGGCTTCAGAAAAAATTCCAGTATATTTTGATTTAACAAAAGCATTCTTAAGGATTTCCCAGCCATCTGATTTTTTTGAGACACCTAACCTAGCAGCTAAAACGTCTTCACCTATTAGTTGTCCGACTGAACGTATTACTTGATAATAAATAAATTTTGAAAAAAAATAAGTATTTGTTTTAAAGTGCTCACTAGTTAACTTTTCTTCAATTCGATAATCTAATTTGAATACATTTTCCTTATTATTTAAAATTGTATTTAAGTCAAACTTTGATTCTTCAATAAATCTATATGCATCTATTATTGATTTAAATTTAATCGAATACTTTACCATATCTTCTTGCAAATCTTCCTTTTTTATTGACAAATCAAATAAGTCATTGCTTGTAATATCGTCATAATAATCACTTATATTTTTTTCAGTCGAAATAAGAAATATAGGAGTATGTTTTGCTTCTTTCTCTGTAGAACTTTTAGTTCTAGCAGTTTGTGCAATAGTAGGAGCATCAAAAACGGCAGTACCTGATGTTAGTCTAAAATCAATTAAAATTGCATCAAAATTTCCCTCGGTAAGTAAAGTAAGTGTATTTTCAAAAATTTCGGGATTATGATGCATCATTTCAAACCCTTGACCTTCCAGGTCTGCTATAATTGATGCGGGATTCAGATCTTCAATATATAATATTTTATAAGCCATAAGTTTCTAAATCTTTTTCATTTGCTTTAGGTATTTCAATTCTGATACAAGTCGAGTAATTCTCTTTTGGAGATACTACTTTTATATTCCCTTTATAACTTGAGACTATATCTTTTACAATTTTTAATCCTAAGCCAGTTCCCATGATTTCTGATTTGTTTATATTGTCAAAATCTAAAGGTGCGGTGGTTGTAAAAAATTCATCAAATATTTTTTCTTCATTTTCTGTTGATATTCCATCACCATTATCTGAAAACTCCAAATAAACAAAATTTTCGAATTCCCCGCATTCTATACCAATCAACCCGGCGCAATTAGCACGTTTGATAGCTTTTTTAGAATTAGTATATAGATTAAATAAAATTGAAGACCATTCAGAAGGATGCATTGGCTTAGTAAATAATCTATACTCTAAAATTTTAGGGATAAACTGAATGTTAGCTTTTTTTGCATCTACTTGTATAGAAGCAATAAAAGGTTCCACAACTTTTCTCAAATCCAACGGAGTAAGTTCTCTAATAACATTTTGTGAAACTACGTTATCAAAATATGAAGTGTAGGTATGAAAAGAAGAAAAGTTTTTATCCAATATATTTACTCTATCTAATAAAAGTTTTTCATTTTCAAGTTTCGTAACTAAAAAGCGTACATCACTTTGAATGTTATCCAAATAATATTTTATTTCATGGATAAATTGAGCAATAGTCAATCCGACACTGCTTAGAACTCTAAGCATTGATTTTTCTTTAATAAATCTATCATGCTCAGTTTTCTGAAGTTTTGCAACTTCATCAACCTCTTTTTTAAGACGTTTTATTGCTTTACGTCTCTTTGTTTTCATTTCTGTTTTGCCGGACTCATCATCCAATTCCTGATCTAACTCCTCTAAGGTATGCGCTATATTTTTAATTCTGAACTCAATCTTTTCCCAATCCCCTTCCTCATTTTTTTGTTGACTTGTAGTTATTTTCTTATTTCTTACTTCCGCAACTTTTATAACACCAGTTATTAAAGTCCGATAAACAAAATTCTGCAATTGTATCATTGCCTCATTTTCCGTTAGACCCTCTCGACTGGACGTTTCAAAAAATTCGTTATCGGAATCTGTCAATTCTACAAAGCCGAAAAAATTATTATTTCCATGGGATGGCAAAAGACTTCTGGTTCTCAGTGACTTATCTAATTTTAACCAATCATTACTAGGTTCTCCATACGGTAATACCCTGAACCCGTTTCTATACAACCTAATCCCTCCCTGTTTTTCAGCTAATTTTTTAACATTCCCAAGTTGCATTTTTGGTACTAAGTCCGCATCATATATAAAATAGTATGCTCTGAATCTTACATTTTTCAATTTGTCAAATGGAATAGAGTTATCATCTGGATCATTTCCGATTTCCCCAATTTCATTAATCCCTAATTTTTCGCTTTCTATTGTAAAAATTCCAATTCCTGATGCATCAATATGAGCGTTAATTGTAGCTGCTGCATGCGTATAATGGAGTAAATCTTTATTAACTATTGTTTTTGCTTTTGAATCAACAATTTTAATAAATGAAAAATTAAATCCAGGATCACTTGTATCCATTACTCTGGATTCATTTAATTCTTTCCTTTGGGGAGAAAGTGAAACTGTTTGTATAATATCAGCAACATATCCATATATTCTTTGAATAGCAGCTTCCGTCCATTTCTCTCTCAAATGCTCAATAATTAAAGTTGTTCCCTTTTCTTTTACTTTGGGAATAAATTTCAACGAATTTGAAATAGAAAATAAATCAATATCTTTTTGATAATCATCCCAATTAACCTTTAACATTAGAGCTTGATCTGAATTATGTGTCTGAGTAATAATAGTTAAAAGTGTACCTAATCTTTGAACGGCGAACCTACCTATACCTTTTTGCCCAGCTCTTTTTCGTTTAAATTTTGATGAATATGGATTATGAATTTTGTCACTTGAAGATATGCGCATAAACCCATTTATCAACTCATCACGACTCATTCCGTCTCCATTATCTTGTATTTTTAAAGTTCCCCCTATATTATCTGAATCTATAAATGTTAATATGACTTCAGTGGAATCAGCATCATAAGCATTTTTAACTAATTCAGATACAGCAGTTTCCTGCCTCGCTACTAATTCTTTTCCTAACCTATCAATCAAACCTGCATCTATGGAAAACCTAACTTGCTCTTTATCGAAAGAGGTTAATTGGTTAGATAGATTAAGGATTTTTGAATAATTATCCGGCTCTTTTTCAAGTGCTGTTATTAATTCATTTCTGATTTTTTCTTCTTTTGTCAATTCGGCTAAGATTATGCGTAAATATAGCAAAATCAGCTTAATGTATTAAAATCCAAAAAAAGTAAAATTTGGGGCTATTGTATTACCAAAGATGGAAAGACAATTTCTATATATCAGACTTTAAACAAAAAGTACAATCGCAAGCAAGTAGATTTAATTTTTATAGTTATTCTTAATAGCAAATAGGTATATGTTTACACACTCATTTTTCGTTAAAAGAGCCATATTTTTGTTCGAGAATTTTTGTTATTTCAAATGGTCTTTTTTGAAGAGCTTTTGATAACTTAAATACGGTTTCAATAGTCGGCATCCTTAAACCTCGTTCTAACATCGAAATAAAAGAACGGTCTAACTCACACTCATTAGCTAAATCTTCCTGAGAAATACCTGCCTCTTTTCTTAATTCCTTAAGAACCTCTCCAAATATCATAGCAAGTGATTTCTTCATTTAGCCGAAAGTCAATATTTAACCTCAAAGCACTTGCAGACTATAGTACGCAATCTTGATTTTCCCATTATATTTGTGAACTAATCTTTCAAAAGTCATGGATAAAACAACTTGCCCTAACTGTGGAAAATCTAAAAAGCCTTGGTTTGCTCTATGCTGGGATTGTACAGAAAAAGAAAAGCAAAAACCAAAATGCGAGGTATGTGGTGTTGAAGTACCAGAAGGACATACTTTGTGCAAACTGCATTGGAAAGAGAAATTTGAAGATAAAAAGAAGCTACAGAGTATTGATTATGTCAAAAACAAAAAGGAAATTGAATTTAAAGAGAAGTTTGAAGGCAAGTATTATTTCAATTCTCAAAAAGTAAAATCAAAAAGTGAATTGTTGATCTGCTATTTTCTATCCGCAAACGGTATACACTTCCAGTATGAGACTCCAATTTCTTTGGAAAAGGAATATAGACCTGATTTCGTTTTAGATGATCAAAAGGGCAATTTCATAATCCTTGAACATTTTGGAATGGATGATGAGGCATATAATCAAAAAAGAGAAACTAAAGAAAGAGAATATAAAAAATTGTGTGCTGAAAACAAAGAGTTTTTCTTTATCAGTACAATAGAAGATGATATCTATAATTTAAAAGAAAAGCTTGGCAAAAAATTAAATGATACCCCATTAAAAAAGCCCATTTGGAAATAGTTCAAAAGCGAATAAATTTTATCTTTATAATATGAAGATTATAAAAACTGAGACGTACATAAAAAAGCATACAAAATCCAATGATAACATTGAAGGAAATATTACTGAAGTAGGCAACATGTCTATGGGCTTAATTAATAATTCAGAATTACAGTTGTTTAGAATTGAAGACAATATTTATTTCACTAATGTTGACACGGATTTCATTTTAGATATTCTTATGGATGTATGGATAAGATTTGACAACGAAGGGAAGCCTGTAACAGTTTCAGATTTGTACGAATTATACTGCATAGCAAAAGATTGCGAGGAACGGGAAATTAATAAATCTATTGAATTAGGTGTAACCTGGCGAATATTGCACTATAACAATAGGAGAATAGCTAAAAGAACATTTAACGACATTGAAGAAAATTTAAAATCAACATTAAAAAAGTCTTCAATTCAGAACAACTAAAATATCAAAAGGCATTACATAATTAAGAATTCTAAAAAATAGTGATGATTTAAGTCTTGGATTTTATCAATTTTTATATTTTACAAAAACCACCAAAATTCTAATCATAATCGGTCGCTAAAATCAAAGCCCCTTCACTTTGCTGTAGCTAAGTAGTTACTTAATTATTTCAGTAGATACTTACATCTGACGTCTATTTATAAAATCCAAATTCTTTTGATAAACCCCGCCGGAGGCATTCGATTTTACTAAAATATTTACTAAATCATCATCATTTTTATAAAAAAACCTTACAAACTCATTTGAGGCTAAATTTCAACTTAAAAACCACCTTGCTTACACTTATGCAACCTTATACCTAAACGAGGAGAAATTCATCCTATATCCATCTTGTGAGAATATTTATTTTTGAATGGTTTATCAGGTAAGTACTTCGGCAACGATTTAAAACAGATTCCTACAAGCCTAGTAACACGTAGGAATCTGTCGCCTAACGAGACTGCCTTTTTGCAAGTGTAATCTCTCAAAATCCTTTAGCGTAAAGGGTTTTAGAGTAATGTTAAGAAATCTTATAACAAAAAGCCTATATGTGGGGCTTTTTTTTAATCTTATAATTATTTTTTATCATAATTAAAATAACGAATAAATCACAAAAGAAGCATACTTGTTAGAGTATGCTTCTTAAATTGACTATTTGATTTTTTTTGAGCTTAAGGAATTCATTGCATCCAATAATTCCTGTTTCTTGAAGTAGATTTTTCTGCCGATTCTGTGAGAAATTATCAACTTCTTTTTTTTCCATTTGTGTATTGTTACTTTAGATACACGAAGCAATGCCCCCGTTTCTTCAATGCTCAATAACTCGTCTTTTTGAGCCGGAAGAGGTTTATTCATGAATTTTTCTAAACCCTTATTGATTAATTTTTCAATGAGTTCCTGAAATTCACTAAAGGGCATTGCTACAAACATTGTAGCATCTGTTGCCATTTTAATTATTTAAATAAATGGTAAAGAATCTACCTCTAAGGAAGGAACTTATTCTTTTTTGGAATGAATTTGTAGAATGAGTATTCTATAAAAAACTTCTAAAAGTAAATCAGGGATTGGGAGATAATCTCTTTTTATACTTTTCATAAATAAAGCACTTTGTATTAGTGGTGCATTATTGAGTAAACATGAGATAATTTTCTTTAAAAATTATAGTAAAGTAAGGCTTCTCAAAGTTAATTAAAATTAGCTACTATTTGAAATTTTACAGACAAGATTAGTTATTATTTTTGAACGTCAAATTTTAATTATGGCAATAACATGCTTTGAGAATTTTTATAAAAAATAAAGTTGAAACTCTTCTAAAAAGAGAAATTCTAAATTATGTGTTATCGAATTAAATAAGCAAAAGCATTAATCAGGAATTGCTAAGTTTACACAGCTTTCAATAATGGTGTATTCCATGCCCTTTTCATTTCCTGCTCCATCACTTTATCAGTAATCTTTACATACTTCATAAAGCTTTTATAGCTTCTGTGTCCAGTCATCGCCATTACAACCTCGGCTCTTATACCCTTCTCTAAAGCAAGTGTTACAAAGGTTCTTCTGGCTGTGTGCGTTGTAATTAATTCAAACTTCTGTTTGTTTGTTACAACCCTATTTGAGCCATTAAACTGCTCTATTCTGATTACTTCATTTATTTTTGCCAACTCCCCTATTTCTTTAAGATACTCGTTTGTTTTTTGGTTGGTTAATCCTGTTGGCAAAGGCTTATCTTTTAATTTAGCCTTATACTTGCGCAAAATCTCTTTTGCAAAATCATTTAAAGGTATTCTTATTGAATCTTTGGTTTTTTCAGTTTTTATTTCAAGGTAATTATCCTTTATATGCGTATTATCCAACTTGTCAATATCTGAAAAACGTAATCCGGTAAAACATGCAAAACAGAAAATATCTTTTACAGGTTTAAGTCTTTTACTAAAATCCTTTTTATAAATAGTCATTAACTCTGTTTCTGATAAATGAATAGTGTCGGCTTCATCATTAAAAACCTTAAATTTTTTGAGGTTATAATTTTGTTGGGTGTATTCGTGTTCTGTTGCATAAACTAAAAAGACTTTTAAATTCTTAATATACTTTCCAACTGTATTATTGAGATTCCCTAAATCTTTAAGCATGTAGTTGACAAATGTTTCATAAAAATTATAATCAATACTTTCAAAAGTAACCGGGCAATTCTTTGCCTCTGAAAAGTTTAATAGCTTCTGTTTAGTTGACAAGTAACCCTTAATTGTCCAAGCGGTTTTGGTAGTTTTTGAATCATTTATGAATCTTTCAAAAACGTTAAAAAAATCATTTGTGTTATTTAACACGCCAAACTTTAAGAAAAATTTCCTTTTGACGGTATCCAAACTATATTCTTTCTTATTAAATACGCTCTCCCTTTCAATTTCTTTTAGGGTGTTTTCAATATCATCAAGAATACTGTTGATTTCGGCATAACCCGTGTAATTTACCTTTACACGTTGTTTAAACCAACTGTTCACCGGAATTTTTAACTTAGTAAAATACCTGAATTTTTGTCCGTTTTTCTGATAAGTTAGATAAACGGGGCATTCCCCTTTTTTGTCTGCTGCTTTTAAACTAAAATTGATTCCTGCCATAATGTATAAATTTTTAGGTGTCCAAATAGGTGTCCAGAAAGGCTTATTTCATTTGAACTCTAAAAATATTCACAAACAACGTTTTCGCCTACAATTCAAGCCAGATAATTGTTTAAGAATAAAGTAGTGTAAAGTAAAGTACCCCTGAGTAAACTAAAAAAGTTCCTTTCGTGGGCACTTAAAAGCTTCGCTGATGCGGGGCTTTTTTTATTCAAGGACTATTTATACTAAAGCATCCATATTTAAATCATAATAATTGCCTTAAGGCTATTAATAATCAGCTTTAGTTAATATATTACTAATTAGGGTTGAAATAGGCATTACTACCCATAAAAATGAAGAAATTGACTTAAATTGCAACTAATTGACTGGTTTTTGCGTTACTGTAATTAATGCCGCATTAAATCCTCAAAAGAATATGAAAAAATTTATCAAATTCTTTACTGTTCTAAGTCTGCTTACTTCTGCAAATGTTGCAAGAGCTTCATCTTCAAACAATACTCCTTCATACAAAGTCAATGGCACTTACAGTGCAGCGGGTTTTGATACGCTGTTCAACCTGCTGCCTGTTTTGGACAAAGGCGGTCCCGGCCGTTTAAGGCGCCAGGCCGATAAGATCAGGGAATACGCCGAAGCTAATAATTTCAGCATGGAGTATTGCTTCCTGGTAGATATGTCGATCCCGTCCGGTAAAAACCGTTTTTTTGTTTACAATATCCGTAAAGATTCGCTGGAGTTTTCGGCACTGGTATCACATGGCTTTGGATCTACCATAAGGGACGGAAGCGGCACCGATAATCTCGTCTTTTCCAACATGCCTTATAGCTTTAAAACATCCCTTGGGAAATATAAAGTGGGCAAACCATATAAGGGAGAATTCGGTTTGTCTTACAAATTGTATGGTTTAGATACCAGCAATAACCGTGCGCTTGAACGTGCCATTGTATTACATGCAGATCAGCATGTTCCTGAAGCGGAAACCTATCCTGCTAAAATATACCAGAGTGCTGGCTGCCCAACAGTATGCCCTTCTTTTCTAACTATCCTGGGTAGTTTTATCAACTCTTCCAAAAAGCCAATTTTAATGTGGATTTATGATTGATGCATGGGTTGCTGTCTATTGAATGGTAGCCGACATCTTATTCACGCTCTAATGGATTCTTTATCCCCATGCAATTACATCCCCAAACCGGCATTTATAAAATATCTTCGTAGCATGACAGAATCAATCTACGATATCATCATTATTGGCAGCGGCCCTATTGGCCTTGCCTGCGCACTGGAAGCAAAAAAAGCAGGACTGCAATACCTGGTATTCGAAAAAGGTACGCTGGTAAATTCGCTGTACAAATACCCGGTTAATATGACCTTCTTCAGTACCAGCGAAAGGCTGGAGATTGGTGGCGTACCCTTTGTATGTAACAACTCCAGGCCTAACCGCATAGAAGGCATGGAATATTACCGGAGGGTTGCTATCTCCGCCGGGCTCCACATCCGCATTTTTGAGGCAGTGAAAACCGTAAAAAAAGCAGGCAACCTTTTTAATGTAATTACCAGCAAACAAACTTACCGAGCAACTAATATCATTGTCTGTACCGGGTTTTACGATATCCCTTATTTGCTAAATGTGCCCGGCGAAGAACTGGATAAAGTGAAACACTATTATGATGATCCGCATTTTTATGCTCTTCAAAAAGTACTGGTGGTGGGCGCTGCCAACTCAGCCGTGGATGCCGCACTGGAAACCTGGCGCAAAGGAGCAGAAGTAACGATGGTGGTGAGAAATGAAGCCATCAGCGAACGGGTAAAATACTGGGTAAAACCTGATGTAGAAAACAGGATAAAGGAAGGTGCCATCAAAGCGTATTTTAATTCCACCATTGCAGCCATCAGGCAAAATGAAGTTGATATACACACAGCCGAAGGTTTAGTTACCATCGAAAACGACTGGGTACTTGCCATGACCGGTTACCAGCCCAATCTTGATTTTTTACGAAGCATGGGTATTGAACTTGCTAAAGATGACGCATGCAGCCCAACATACAACGAAGCAACCCATGAAACCAATGTACCAGGAATTTACCTGGCGGGCGTTATCTGCGGCGGTATGAACACGCATAAATTATTTATTGAAAACTCCAGGGAGCATGCAGAAAAAATAATTGCTGATATAAAAAGTAAAAAACTGCTCTAGCATCATAATCCTTTTCTCCTTATTTTATTTTATCTTGGGCATCAACCAACATGCTAAAACTGCCAGCTTTCATTTGCCCATGATAAAAAATTTATTACTACCACTGCTCTTACTATTTTTCAGCAGTGTTTCCTTGTTGGCCCAAACACCTCCCAACATCATCCTCATCATTACCGATGACCTGGGACACAATGACCTGGCAAGCTATGGCAATTATCATGTACATACACCTAATATAGATTCGCTGGGCATTAAGGGTACCCGCTTTACACAGGCCTATGTAACATCCCCTATTTGTGCGCCCTCACGCATGGGCATCATCACAGGCCGCTACCAGCAACGCTTTGGTGCCGAGTTTATGCTGTACGATAAGTTTGATAAATCTGTAAAAAAACAAATAACACGGCATCTTTTTTCTTTTAAAAAGAAACCGGTGGGCATTGCCACTTTAAAGCCAGATCTTTTTTTAGACCGTTCCGTATATGTTACCGATCTGCCTGCAAGTGAAATTACCATCGCTGAAATGCTAAAACAGCAAGGCTATTCAACCGGTTATGTTGGCAAATGGAATCTTACTTCTTCCCCAACGGTTTTTCCCGATATGTATGGATTTGACTACGCTTATTATTTTGATGGAGCACTCAGCCGCTATGTGGATGATCCGGTTGATACCAGCCTCTACATCAACATGCATTTGCCCTGGGCTTTTTCAGAAATTCCTGCCTGGGCACCACGGCATGGCTCTACGGCTATTAAAGAAGGCAGAAGTATTGTAAAGGATTCAGGCTATCTTACTTTTTCGCTGGCAGAAAAGGGTATTGATTTTATTGAACGCAATAAAACAAAACCTTTTTTTCTCACACTTTCTTTTAATGCTCCGCACGATCCCTTCCAGGTGCCAAAAAAATATTACGAACAGATACAGACCGAAACAGATTCGGTAAGGCGTGTGTACAGCGGCATGATTGAAGCACTGGATGATGCGGTTGGCAGCGTTATTAAAAAGCTGGAGCAGGAAGGGTTGACAGACAACTGCCTTATATTTTTAATCAGCGATAATGGTGGCGCCACCTACACCCGTGCAACCGATAATGCCCCGTTGCGTGGCGGCAAAGCAACCCATTTTGATGGCGGCATTTTGGTTCCCTTCTTTATCAAATATCCAAAAGGAATGGCTGCAAGGCAAACCTATACGCATCCGGTTTCATCGCTGGATATATACAGCATCATTGCTGCCGTAAGCGGCGCTGCATTGGCAACAGACCGCACTTATGATGGCGTTAACCTGCTTTCCTATCTTACCAATGATTCGCTGCTGCCGCATGTAGATTTTTTCTGGCGAAGCGGCTATTCAAAAGCGTTCCGCCGGGGCGACTGGAAGTTATATGTGAACGAAAAAAACCGGGCTACCTACCTCTTTAACCTGGCAATAGATCCGGGAGAAAAAAATAACCAATCTAAAAACCATCCGGATAAATTAAAGGAATTAAAAGGGGCTTTACAGGATTGGGAAAACAAAAATTCGGTGCCTCCATTATGGCCCAGCGCTGCCGATGTGCTTATTGAAGTAAATGGAAAGTGGTTTAGGTTTCCGAGTTGAGGACAATAGCCATCTGCTTCTTTGACTTTTCCTAAATTTCAATTTGCCATTTAATTATTAATTTTACAATCAGTAATTTCATCCGGCTACAGTTTATGGGCGCACTCAACACCGACCCCCTACTAAACATGGCCCGGCTCCTAAGCCGAATTTATAATGACAATCACTACATGAACATGAGCAAGTCAACGCTGAAAAGTATCCCGATCTCTGTATCACTCAACGCTACGCTGGAATCGGAAGACATCCAGTCAAAATTTACAGACAATAAAAAAAGACTGCTGGTTATTTCATCACTTGCTGTTTTAGTAGCTATTGCTATAAGTTTTATTGCCAAATTTCTGGTGTACCTGATCAGCCTGATCACCAATATATCTTTTCATGGAAAATTTTCTATTGCAGATGCAAGTCCTGTCGGCAATGGTTTAGGTATTTGGGTAATATTGATTCCTGTTGCAGGCGGTATTATTGTTGGCTTAATGGCATTATATGGGTCAAAAGCAATCAGGGGCCATGGCATCCCTGAGGCTATGGAACAAATACTTACTAACCAGAGTAAAATTAAACCCACCATTACCTACCTTAAACCGGTTTCCGCTGCCATTTCAATTGGGTCTGGCGGGCCCTTTGGTGCAGAGGGCCCAATTATTGCTACAGGTGGCGCATTGGGTTCTACACTCGGGCAGTTATTAAAAATATCACATAACGAACGAAAGATACTGCTGGCTGCAGGAGCCACCGCTGGTATGTCGGCCATTTTTGGAAGCCCTATTGCTGCAATTTTTTTAGCGATAGAATTGTTACTGTTTGAATTCTCTCCACGTTCCATCATACCCGTTACATTAGCCTGTATTACCGGTGCAGCAGGCCATCATTTGTTGTTTGGGCAGGCACCAGTTTTTGCAGTGAGTACTACCATAGTAACAGCAAGCAATACGGCATTGCTTATGTACAGTGTAATGGGTATCATCATCGGGTTGTTATCAGTTGCCGTTACAAAACTGATTTACCTGGTTGAGGATGGTTTCGAAAAACTTCCTATTCACTGGATGTGGTGGCCGGCCATAGGCGGTATTGCAGTAGGCGTTATTGGTTATTTTGAACCCAAAACTTTAGGAGTTGGATACAGTAATATAACCGATATACTTTCCGGCAGTCTCGCTTTTAAATTGGTGGCATCGCTTTGTATATTTAAATTTATTTCATGGGCCATTGCATTGGGCAGCGGCACATCGGGTGGTACATTGGCACCATTACTTACCATTGGTGGAGCAACAGGTGCCATTCTGGGTGTTTTCTTCCTGCGCTTATTTCCAGGCTCCGGCATAACCCAGCCATTAGCTGCATTGGTAGGTATGGCAGCAATGTTTGCGGGCGCATCAAGAGCATTTATTACTTCCATCATTTTTGCATTGGAGACTACCGGTCAGTCAAATGCTTTATTACCTTTACTGGCCACCTGTAGTGCTTCCTATTTTATTTCATTCTTCTTAATGGAAAATACAATTATGACGGAGAAGATATCCCGCAGAGGTGTTAAAACCCCCGATTCCTATGAACCTGATATTTTAGAGAAGATAAATGTGGAGCAGGTGATGGATAATAGTGGATTAATATTAAGTGTAGATAACAGTATTGAGGAAGCAATTGATTCTCTTGAAAAAGAACCGGAATATAAAAGCAATTACTATATAGTATCAACTACTGATGGAGCATACCAGGGCATTATCAGCGCTTCTCAATTGTATAGTAAGATCCATTCTCATGGGGCAAAACTGGAAACGCTTATTAAACAGAAGCCCATCGCTGTAGGAAATAATAACAGCCTGCGCACTGCTATTGAAATTATGGCTGGTGAAGATGTGGATGTGCTTCCGGTATTATCGAACGAAACTCAAAATATTATTGGTATTTTATCCTATGCCAATATCATATCCAGTTACAAATCAGGACTGGACGACCATCAACAAAACCGTCCAAATATTTCTTTGAAAAGAAACAGCCTGAAGTTGCTGGTGCGTGGCAAAAAAGTAAAAAGTTTTTTTAGATCGAAAAAACAATAACTTCCTCACACCAGTCCTCATCTACTTTCCATATACCTGATGATCGCTCTTCTTACATCCGATCTTGAATCATTTAAATCGGTAAAAACAGGGTTCACTTTCACTATCTCCGGATTATCTTTTTCAAAAAAATTCTTATTTCTTTTCCAACTGTTCAATACGTTTGGATAGCTGACCGATAGCATCCTGTCAAATTATAGACAATTTCGGAATTCCTGCAAGACAAGTAACACGAGTGCCCAACATAAACAACCTAAAAATCAGATTATTAAAGCAGATACCTTTTCAAAATCCGGTTCACACCACTTCACTTCTTCATCTTTTTTAAACCAGGTCATTTGCCGTTTGGCATATTGGCGGGTGTTTATTTTAATTGCTTCTAGGGCATCTTCCAGCGAAAGGTCGCCAATCAGGTGTCCAAACAATTCCCGGTAACCAACAGTTTGCAACGCATTTAATTTTTTGTAAGGCACCAGTTTTTTTACTTCTTCCAGAAAACCAGCTTTCATCATGGCATCTACCCTTCCGTTTATCTGCTTATACAATTGCTCCCTGGGCAGTTCCAAACCTATTTTAATAATATTGAAAGGCCGTTGCTTTTTTTGCTGGGTTCTAAATTCGATGATTGACTTGCCAGTAGATAGTTTTACCTCCAAAGCCCTCAGCAGCCGGTGTGGATTTTTTATTTCGCCCTGGGCATAATAAAGCGGATCATTTTTCTCTACTTCTTTCTGCAGCCACTCCAGCCCTTCCCATTCAAAATCGTCATTAATCTTTTTGCGTATTTTTTCATCAACAACAGGCACTTCATCAAGTCCCTGGCAAAATGTTTTTATATACAAACCGGTACCGCCAACCATTACCACCACATCATGCTTTTTAAAAAGCTCTTCTATTTTTGCCAAAGCGTACTGCTCGTAGATAGCCGCATTCATTTCATCTTTTATGGAATGAGAACTGATGAAATGATGTTTCACCTGCGCCAGTTCTTCTGCCGAAGGCTTGGCAACACCAATATTTAATTCTTTAAAACACTGGCGGCTGTCGGCCGAAATTATTTCTGTTTGAAAATGAAGTGCTGTTTTTACAGCCAGTGAAGTTTTGCCAACCGCAGTTGGGCCAACTATAACTATGCAGGTTTTAGTCATGAGCATTTTGAGTTTGTAAAGAACTCTATAGAATGGATAATTATATAGTGGATAAATGATAATGTTTTTAAAGCAGAGAATCCTCCAAACCAAAAACTATCTGAATTGATAAAAAAAATGATAAGCTAAATATTCAGGAAAACGGATGCAACCTAAAAAATTATTCATTATCCATTTATCAATTATCAATTAAAACCCATCATTCCCTTCATCTGCTGTAGTTTCTTCTTCTCCATCTGCTTCAACACTATCGCCATCTTCGTCCTGTTCGCTAAATCCATCTGCGAGGGCATCAGGTCGCAGGTCGTATTTTTCTTCCATTTCGGCAAGACGTGTGTCCACCAATCCTTTAGTACCGTATTGCGAGGGCGCAATACCTTCGGTTCGTATGCAACATGGGTAATCCAGTTTATTATTTACCGCTTTATCCACGTTTATCAGTTCCACCATAAAATGCCAGAACTTATTAAAATCGTACTCGTAAATGAATTTCTGATTTGGGTTGGTAACTTCTGTACCTATCAGCACTTCCGACATAATTAAAGGCTCTGCCTTATATTCTTTATCATATTTTTCCAACGAAATTTCACGGCCACGCAACCAGTTATCGTTACTTCGATAAAAAGTTGCCTTGTGCTTCGAGTCAAATTCGAAACATTTTAAAATAGTGCTGTGCAGGTCGAAAAAACTCTGTGTATGTTTTATTGCAACATCCCTATATACACTGTCATCATCTTCCCAATAAATTCTGAAACGTAAGATAGCCATGATGTAAAAATAAGAATTAATTATTTAATCGGCTGATGTGCTAATGTGCTGATGTGCTAATTCATTATAATTATTGCATTTCATTTTTCAGTAGAAATTCTGAACTTTAAAGAATTAGCAAATTGGCTAATCAGCTAATTTACCAATTCCCAATTCTTCCGCCTTCAAAAGCATGTAATTATAAGCAGCCTCATACTCATTCGGTATTATTCCATCCAATATAGCTTCTCTGATGGCATTCTTTAAATCGCCCACCGGCCGTGAGGGCTGCAGGTTAAATGTATCCATGATCATCTCGCCGGTGATTGGAGGCTGCCAGTTTCGCAAATGATCTTTTTCTTCCACTTCTGCACAACGCTGTCGCACCATTTCAAAATTTTCTAAATACCGCTTTACCTTGGTTTTGTTTTTTGAGGTAATGTCGGCTTCGCACAAAGTCATTAACGCATCAAAATCTTCACCGGCATCAAAAAGCAGACGGCGTATAGCACTATCAGTAATATTTTCTTTGGTAAGGCTGATTGGCCTCAAATGCAGTTCTACCATCTTTCGCACAAATTTCATTTTTTCGTTCTGCGGAAGCTTTAGTTTGGTAAAAATTTTCGGTACCATGCGGCCGCCAACCACTTCATGCCCATGAAATGTCCAGCCATGGCCTTCTTCAAATTTTTTGGTGGCAGGTTTGGCAATATCGTGCAATACGGCGGCCCAGCGTAGCCAAAGGTCATCGGTGTTTTTGGCAATATTATCAACCACCTTTATGGTATGGTAAAAATTGTCCTTATGCCCCATGCCGTCTATATATTCGGCGCCAGCCAGGTCAACCATCTGCGGAAAAATGATTTTCAGTAGTCCGCTTTTATATAATAGATCAAACCCTACCGAAGGTTTTTCACTCATCAAGATCTTGTTGAGTTCGTCGGCAATTCTTTCACCACTTACAATTTTTATGCGATCTGCCATTGCGCCAATAGCCGCAAATGTCTCCCGGTGAATGGTAAAATTCAATTGCGATGCAAAACGTATGGCTCTCATCATACGCAAAGGGTCATCACTGAAAGTTTGAGCAGGAGCTAAAGGTGTCTGAATATTTTTTAATGCCAGGTCATTAATTCCGTTAAATGGATCTACCAGTTCGCCAAAATCCGCCTTATTAAGACTGATGGCCATAGCGTTGATGGTAAAGTCACGCCGGTTCTGGTCGTCTTCAATTGTGCCGTTTTCTACAGCAGGTTTACGGCTATTAAAATCGTAGCTTTCTTTACGGGCGCCTACGAATTCGATCTCCAGAGCGGCCCCATCCCAACCCTTCCCCCAAGGGGAAGGAACTGGGGTATTATTGGAGACTATTGCCAATTGCTTATTGCCAATTGTTATTTGTGCCGTCCCAAAGTTTTTAAAAAAGTGAACTTCAGGCTCAGGCTTAAATTTCTCAGCAACCTTTGCAGCCAGTTCAATTCCATCGCCCACACATACAATATCCATGTCCTTGGTATTTCTTCCCAGTATCTTGTCCCGCACAAAACCACCAATTAAATAGCAGGGCAAGTTAAGTTCTGCTGCCGAAAGGGCAATTTTTTGCAGTATTTCCAGTTCTTTATCGTTACAATTTATGTACATGCGGTGCAAAAGTAAACGGAATTTTAGATTTTAGATTTTAGATTTCGGATTTACTGCCAGACGCTTCGAATCTAAAATCGGCAATCCTAAATCTAAAATCCAACCCGGCATTAATATTGACAATATACCTGCTCACTTAAAAAGCCAACAACTAACTTTGTGCTTTGACATTTTGACCTTATATAAAAAACTATGAACAATACAATTTACCTGCAGGGAAATGAAGACGAAATGGAGTTTATGCCTATGATTCCCTTAAATGAAGATGATGATGGAACTACTGATGATCAGCCTATTCCGGATGTTATTCCATTATTAGCTTTAAGAAACACCGTACTCTTTCCAGGGGTGGTAATACCAATTACCGTTGGCCGGGATAAGAGTATTAAAGCCGTAACCGATGCTTACAAGGCTGACAAATTGATAGGCGTGGTGGCACAAAAAGACAGTACGGTGGAAGAACCGACTGTTAGTGACCTGGAAGATATTGGTACCGTGGCTAAAATTGCCAAGCTGATAAAAATGCCCGATGGTGGTACAACCATCATTATACAAGGGCGCAAACGTTGTAAAATTGAAGAAATAACCAGCGATGATCCTTACTTTAAAGCAAAAATTACTGTTTTAACCGATGAGACTTTAAAAGATGATGCCGACTTTGATGCCATGATTGGCGGTATTAAAGACCTGGCAGCTCAAATCATTAACCTGTCGCCCAACCTGCCCAGCGAAGCGGCCATCATTTTAAAAAATATTGAGAACCCATCTTTTCTGATACATTTTGTAAGCAGTAATTTAAACAGCGACATTAAGGAAAAACAACGCCTGCTGGAGATTAGCAGCATTAAAGCCCGTGCCGAACTGCTGATGAACCTGATGCAGACCGAATTGCAATACACCGAACTGAAAAATAAGGTGACCAATAAAACCCGGGCCGAGCTTGATAAGCAGCAGCGTGAATACTTTTTGCAGCAGCAGATGAAAGCCATTAAAGACGAATTGGGTGGCGATAATGTAGCTGAAGTAAAAGATATGCTGAAGAAGGCCGAAAATAAAAAATGGCCCGCAGCAGCTAAGGAAATGTTTACCAAAGGGGCAGAAAAGCTGGAGCGTATGCATCCATCTACCCCAGATTACTCGGTGGTATACAACCACCTGGACCTGATGCTTGATCTGCCCTGGGATGAATATACCGAAGACAGCTACGACCTTAAAAAGGCTAAAAAGATATTGGATCTGGATCATTATGGTATGCAGAAAATTAAAGAACGCATATTAGAATACCTGGCTGTTTTAAAGCTAAAAGGCGACATGAAATCACCCATCCTTTGCTTTTTGGGCCCTCCGGGTATTGGCAAAACCAGCTTGGGGAAAAGTATTGCCGCCGCCATACAGCGAAAATACGTACGGGTAAGTCTGGGTGGATTGCACGATGAAAGTGAGATACGTGGCCACCGTAAAACATATATTGGTGCCATGCCCGGCCGTATATTGCAATCTATTCGTAAGGTAAAATCGAGCAACCCGGTAATGATACTGGATGAGATTGATAAAGTGGGCAGCGATCATCGGGGCGATCCTTCATCTGCTTTGCTGGAAGTTTTGGATCCCGAGCAGAATAATACCTTTTACGACAACTACCTGGAGCTGGAATATGACCTGAGTAAAGTACTGTTTATAGCTACAGCTAATAACTTAAGCAATATACCAGCAGCATTACGTGATAGATTGGAAATAATAGATTTAAGTGGTTATGCGGTAGAGGAAAAAATAGAAATTGCCAAGCGACATTTAATACCCAAGCAGCAGGAAATGCATGGGTTAAAGCCCGGTTGTTTTAAACTGAGCGATACGGTACTGGAAAAGACTATTCAGGATTATACCCGTGAAAGTGGGGTACGTGAACTGGACAGGCAACTGGCCAGCATCATGCGTTATCAGGCCAAGGAACTGGTAACAAAGGGGAAATTAAAAGCAACCATTACCAATAATGATGTTGAAAAAATACTGGGTAAACCAAGATATAGCAACGACCTGTACAAGATTGCAAATATGCCCGGTGTAGCAGTTGGTTTGGCCTGGACTTACGTAGGTGGTGATATCTTATTTATTGAAACGCAATTAAGCGAAGGTAAAGGTGAATTAAAGCTAACAGGCAACCTCGGTAATGTTATGAAAGAAAGTGCCAGCACTGCCCTAACCTACTTAGAAGCCAACTGCAAGAAAGTAGATATCGCTCCAGAACTTTTCAAGAAAAAAGACATTCATATACATGTACCTGAAGGGGCTACACCTAAAGATGGGCCAAGCGCCGGTATTACCATGCTGAGTGCTTTGGCAAGTGCTTTTACCGGCCGTAAAATAAAGCCTTACCTCGCTATGACTGGTGAAATAACACTGCGTGGACAGGTATTACCCGTCGGCGGCATTAAAGAAAAAGTGCTGGCAGCACGCCGGGCAGGTTTAAAAGAGATCATCATGTGCTGGCAAAATGAAAAAGATGTAGAAGAAATAAACCCGCAATACATTAAGGGTATTAAGTTTCATTATGTAAAAACCATGCAGCAGGTTTTAGACCTGGCATTAACATAAAAATATTAAACCCCTGTACAACCAACCCTGCTTTTTATTCGTAAATCAAAGCAGTTAAGCTATCAACAGGTTTCATGTTGGTTGTTTTAAGGGTTAAAGAAATTCCCCCTGATTCTTCAGGGGGAATTTTTGTGATATTAGGCCACTATGAAAATGCTAATATTTGAGGTGTAATTGAATATTAAAAAGAATTAAAGTTTACTGATGCAATTGATGGCCAGATACCTGAAAATTATCTCTTTCTGTCCATCCAATCCACTTCTTTATTGGTAGTTAATGCCTGCACAATGGCAATTAAAAAAAGGATGGCTACGTTGCCGGCGAGATAGGTAAGGCTGTAGCCGAGATAACCGGCAATATCAGTGCTGTATTTAGTAAAAAAAGCACGCATATCATAAACCAGCACTGCCAGGCTGATAATAAAGCCAGTGACAAAAAGGATGTAAGAAATAATTCTTACTGCTGACACCGGATGCCTTTTTGTTCTTTTTAAAAATATATAATAAACCGACATAAAAACAGCGGGAGTAAGCGATACAATACCTAACCCAAAACTGATATCGGCAACGGTAGATGAAACAACTTTTGAAATGCCATAAAAAGTCGCAATGAACAAACCCAGCAGTACAGGCACACAAAGAAACAGCAGAAATATTAGTGCGTAAAGTTTAGAATATTTTATAAACCTGTCTTCCATCTTATTTAATTGTACCTCTGTAACTAACAATTCAAAAAACTGTAAGTTTAAAAATAACTCAGCTTTGTTTTTGGCGTTAAAGTCAGTAAGGTTTCGTACATCAGCTTAATCGTATTTTCAATATCCGATTTATGCAGCATCTCAACCGTAGTATGCATATAACGCAAAGGAATTGATATTAAAGCTGATGGACAGCCATCATTTGCATAAGCAAAGGAATCTGTATCTGTACCGGTACTTCTGCTAACTGTATTAAACTGCACATCAATCTTATTTTTTTCGGCAGTTGCCTTAATAATATCCAGTAATTTATTGTGTACTGCCGGGCCGTATGTAAGCGATGGGCCTTTGCCACAGCTACATTCGCCCTGTACCATTTTGTTAATCATGGGCGTAGTTGTATCATGCGTAACATCCGTAATAATGGCAATATCCGGTTTTATGCGGCGTGCAATCATTTCAGCACCACGCAAGCCAATCTCTTCCTGCACAGCGTTCACCACATATAAACCAAAAGGTAGTTTCTTTTTATTTTCTTTAAGGAGTCGTGCCACTTCTGCAATCATAAAACCGCCAACCCTGTTATCAAATGCCCGGCCAATTAAATAATCGTAAGCTATTTCTTCATAACCTTCTTCATAAGTGGCAACAGCACCAATATGAATGCCGAGGGCTTCCACTTCTTTTTTATTGCGGGCGCCGCAATCCAGAAACAGGTTCTCCACTTTTGGCTGTGTTTCTTTTGAATCGCTGCCATTCATACGGGTATGTATGGCCGGCCAGCCAAACACGGCCTTTACCGCTCCCTTTTTACCATGAACAATAACCCGCATAGAAGGTGCAATCTGGTGATCCACTCCTCCATTACGCTTCAGATAAATCAACCCTTCGGGCGAAATATAATTTACAAACCAGCTTATTTCATCGGCATGGGCTTCTATCACCACTTTAAAAGCAGCATCGGGATTAATAACACCCACTGCTGTACCGTAAGGATCAGTAAAAGTTGTATCAACATATGGCTTTACATATTCAAGCCATAATTTTTGTCCGCTGCTTTCAAAACCCGTTGGGGAAGGGTTATTGATATAATTTTTTAAAAAACTGTACGATTGATCGGTAAGAATGCTTTTTGATTTTTTTGCTTTAGCCATAAAAATTATTGATTTGCTGCAAAATTACTTAGAAGCTATCTAAAAACAGTATTTATAAACTGTACTGAGTTTTTTTGGTCACGGATTACACGGATTTTCACTGATTATTCGTGTGAAGCACTGTAATTTATGGCAAAAAATAGCGATTCGGTTTACGTAGTAAATTCTTAAAATCTGTTTTAAATAGAGGCAATGTATGTAGCTAAAGCCGAAAATAACATCATTCCATCCACAAAAAAATAATAAAAAAGATAACTGCGTTTTTTAAGCGAATAAAAATAAACTGCCAGCAAAGCCACGGTGGAAATATGCAGTGCTACCGATTGGCCGAACGTTATTCCGTAATCCCGATATAAAAAATTAGTGGTGAACAGGGTAACAAAGATCAGGTAGATAAATATCCTCAGTTGCGCTGGCTTTAAAACCGTTGCCAGGCTATGCAGGCCACGGATTTTATCCACTGCTTTATCGCGGTTATCAAAAATGATACAAAGCATCAGCATAAAAAGAAAACGACGGGTAAAAACGAATAAATCGGCACTACTTAAAAGCAGGTAGCTTTTTTGCAGCGGAATAAAAAGGGTGACATACGCCCAGGTAAATGCCAACAAAAATGTTTTTAATACGCCTGCTTTTCTCATAAAACGAAACGGCTTGAAAGGTAGTAGTGGCAAAGCATACAAACAGGTTAACAACAGGGAAGTAAAGATGAATTCAAGAGGCAGCCGATATTTAATGAAACATCCCAATACGCCAACTGCAGCAATAGATAGAATTAGCAGCCCGGTTTTTTCTTTTTTTAAGAACGAGTAAATATCTGTGGTTTTTGTAAAAGATGCTTTACTCACAATCCAGTAAAAATTATAACTGCAAAGTGTGGCAAAGAAAATAAACCCGTAAACAAACAGATTGATATCGACCTTTAATAACAATGAAGTTTGAAAAGTAAGCGCAACAGCACAAACAGCAATAAAAATGGAATGGGATAAGATGAAATGCAGGGCCCGCATTAAGGAACTATAAAATATACAGGCCCTACAGACAGTACATTACTTTTATTCTTTGCAAAATCTTTTACATACACTTCAAAGTTCAATGTATCTGTATAAGGCCTTGGTCTGCCGGACGTATAAGTAGTTGCCAGCACCGACCTGAGATTAACCTCTATGTCCACATCAATTCTGGAGCCATTGATAGCTGTAAGATCGGGGAATTTAAGGGAATCAATTTTAAATGGAGGTACTGTAATATTTTTTACATACACATAGGAAGTATCACTATTATCTTTAAACCCAAAGTCTCCTTCTGCATCGGTTAAGTTAACGGTAAGCATTGGCCCCTGGGTGGGATCATAATTGGTACTATACCAGGTATCCGGAGAGATGCTTTTAAATTTAATTTGAGGAACTGTAGTGAATTTATCTTTATTACAACTCAAAAATCCCAGGGCAATTACGGCAAATATTAAAATGTATCGCATCTTTGTGTTTTATATGTCAAATTTAAGGATTGCAGTTGATACAAGCCGTTAAAAATATGGACTTCGAAAAAAGCTTATTTGCTGCCCGGCCAGATAATTTTAACGAATTAGCCATTGCTTTGTTTAAGCATCAGCATCAAAACAATACTATTTACCGGAAATTTTGCGATAGCCTGCATATACATGCGGATGCGGTTGACAGTATTCAAAAAATACCCTTTCTACCCATATCTTTTTTTAAAACACACAAAGTAAAGACCGGAGAATTTGAAACCGATTCCATTTTTGAAAGTAGCGGAACCACGCAAACCATTCCCAGCAAACACTTTGTAAAAGACATGGGTCTTTACGGGAAAAGTTTTACAACTTGTTTTGAAAAATTTTACGGCCGGCCGCAAAACAAATGCATACTTGGATTGCTGCCATCTTACCTGGAACGAAAAAATTCTTCGCTGGTATTAATGGTGGATGAACTGATAAAAGCCAGTAATAACCCGCTAAGTGGTTTTTATTTATACGATCACGAAAAACTGCATAGCACCATACTGCATAACGAATTGCTGAAACTGCCAACCCTTTTAATTGGCGTTACCTACGCCCTGCTCGATTTTGCCCAATCATACCCTATGCAGTTAAAACACAGCATTGTCATGGAAACCGGCGGTATGAAGGGCCGGCGGGAAGAAATGACCAGGCAGAAAGTACATTCTATTTTACAAAAACAACTGGGCATAAGCCTGGTACATTCAGAATATGGGATGACGGAATTGTTGTCGCAGGCTTACTCAAAAGGCGATGGAATTTTTCACAGCCCTGGATGGATGAAAATTTTATTAAGAGATGAAGATGACCCATTTCATATCATCGCTGCAACCGATACTCAAATTAAATGGAAGACAGGCCTTATTAATGTAATTGACCTTGCCAATATTCATAGTTGCAGTTTTATTGCCACCGACGATATAGGCAAATTACATGCTAATGAAAGTTTTGAAGTGTTGGGAAGATGCGATAGCAGTGATGTGAGAGGCTGTAGTTTAATGGCACTTTAAAGCGGCCAAAAAAAGGTATAAAAAAAGACCTCAATTTCTTGAAGTCTTTCTGTGAACTGGCAGGGACTCGAACCCTGGGCCCTCCCGATAAAAATCGGGATGCTCTACCCACTTAGCTACCAATCAATCTTTCAATGTATTTTCTTGATTTCATTTTTTTTAATGATAATTCGAAAGTCTTTGCCTGTAGCAAAGTATCAAATTCCTTGATAAATTTTTTCTCCCAAGGAATACCTGTAGAAGTAAATTTTGAATGCCCAATGTTATGTTCATAAAAACGGCGGTCAAAATCAGTACAAGCACCGATATAGTATTTATCCAGTTTTAGAGAATATAAAATGTAGCAATAAGGCATAATTAAAAAAGGAATTCATTACTGAATTCCTTTTGTGAACTGGCAGGGACTCGAACCCTGGGCCCATACATTAAAAGTGTATTGCTCTACCAACTGAGCTACCAATTCAAACACCCTTTTTTCAAAGGGAGTGCAAAAATAAGGCAAAAACCTTTTGCAGCAAATTATTTACTGAAAGTTTTTCCCCAATTCGTTATTTAGTGCAATAATTTCTTTACCAACAGCGGAATAACTCACTTATTTTTGTCAATATATTTTTTT
>JBBQLS010000020.1:0-29863 GCA_038328115.1 Chitinophagales bacterium | reverse complement strand
CTGTTCCCTGCTGCTCTCTGCCTCAGTTCACCAAAATTAACGATTTGTTGTTAATAATGTGATATAACCTGATGGAAAGGGCATGAAAGAGCATTTTTGCGTTGGCATTACGCTCAATGTAATAGCTGGCTTTGTCTAGTTCGTTAATAATTGCTTCCTGCTGACCCAGGTTGCAAAGCTTGTTAAGGCGACTGGCAAAGTCGTTGTTCGTTGTTGGTTGTTCGCCCACAGGGCCCTGCGGGTTGCTCGATGGCTCCATTACTCTAAGTCTTATGGCGTCTTCAAGCAGGTGAATGAAGTAGCGGAGGAATTGCTTTTGCTTTTCACGGCCCAGTTTGGCGGTTTCGTCGATCCATTTTACCTGGGCAACGGGGCCGGTGCGTATGATGGCATTCAGCCATTCCCGCAGCATTACTTCCCAATCATCATCGGCGTGTTGCAATAATTGCAGGGCTTCCCGGTAATTGCCTTCGGCAAGGGCGGCAATTTGCTCTGCTTTTTCTATTTTAACGCCGGCAGTAAGTTCAAGTGTTGCTGCTACCTCCAGGTTGGTAAGCAGCGGTATTTTTACCAACTGGGTACGTGATAAAATGGTAGGCAATACCAGGCTTTCGTTTTCGGCAACCAAAATAAAAAGTGTATTTGGTGGCGGCTCTTCAATAAGTTTCAGTAGTTTGTTTCCTTCCTTACCTAAAAATTCGGGCATCCACATGATGAGAATCTTATATTCGCTTTCGAAACTTTTAAGATTCAGTTTGCGAATGATATCGTTACACTCGTGTGCGGTTATATTGCCTTGTTTGTTTTCGGCACCTATAAATTGCAGCCAGTCATAAACATTACCATAGGGGTTTTGTACAATAAACTCACGCCACTCTTTTATAAAATCAGTGCTAACGGGTTTTTCGCCGGGCTTTTTGGTAATTACCGGGTAAGAGAAATGTATATCGGGGTGAATGAGTTCGTTTGCTTTTTTGCAGGCTGGGCAAACGCCACAGGAATCGTTGCTGGTTGTTGGTTGACCGTTGTTCGTTGTTGCAGCCTCAGGTTCTTCTCCAAATAAAGAAACTTCTGCGGCAACTGTTTTTGGTTTTTTGCCATTTGTGTTTTCGCAAACTATATATTGTGCAAATGCGAAAGCCAGTTGCAAAGCGCCGCTCCCTTCCTTACCTAAAAACAACAAAGCATGGCTAAGCCGGTTGTGCTGCACCATTTGCACCAATTGTTCTTTGGTTTCTTTTTGCCCGGTTATGGATTGGAATTGCATGGGTGCAAAGATAGGAGAAGCAGGTTGAGTTGAAAACTCAAAACCATGTCATCCTCGTCGGAGACGAAGACGAGAAAATTACAGCTTACTTATTATTTCCTCACTCATCGGTTTTACCTTGCTTTTAAAATGAGCAATTAGTTTACCGTTTTCATCCAGTAAAAATTTATTAAAATTCCAGCTGATTTTTGCATCTAAAACTCCATTCTCTGTTTTATTACAAAGCCATTTATAAAGCGGAGCTATGTTACTACCTTTTACAGATATTTTAGCTGCCATAGGAAAAGTTACGCCGTAATTTTTTTTGCAGAAAGCCTCAATGGTTTCGTTGCTGCCAGGCTCTTGCGATAAAAAATTATTTGCCGGAAAACCAACGATCACCAATTTGTCTTTATACTTTTCATACAAAGCCTGCAGGTCTTCATATTGGGGTGTAAAGCCGCATTTGCTGGCTGTATTTACAATTAAAATTTTCTTTCCTTTAAAATCGGAAAAGTCAATACTGCCGCCGTTTAGCGATGGTACTTTAAAATCGTAAATGGTTTTAGTTTCAAGGATATTATCCGTTGCTGTTTTGTTAGCAACAGTATCATTGTAAGAAAAATTGCCGCCCGTAATGAAAAGGGCGGCAATGAAAAATATCTTTATCATAAGTATTATAATTTGCTTGTTATCTCTTCGCTCATTGGTGTAACCTTGCTTGGAAAATATTGCAGCAGGTTGCCTTTCTCATCTAATAAAAATTTACCAAAGTTCCATCCAATAACAGCATCTAAAACACCATTTTCACTTTTGTTGGTCAGGTATTTATAAATGGGTGCTATATCATCTCCCTTAACGGAAATTTTTGCCGCCATGGGAAATGTAACGCCATAATTTTTTTTGCAAAATTCTTTGATAGTTGTGTTGCTGCCGGGTTCTTGTCCGCCAAAATTATTTGCCGGAAAACCCACAATAACCAACTTGTCTTTGTAGATGTCATACAGTTTTTGCAACCCTTCATATTGTGGTGTATAGCCACATTCGCTGGCTGTATTTACAATTAATATTTTTTTGCCTTTAAAGGTTGAAAAATCAATAGTGCTGCCATCCAGGGCCTCTACCTTAAAATCGTAAATGGATTTTGTGGTGTTGATGGTTGTGGCTGTTTCGGGTTTATTCATATCTGCATTTTTATTTGCCTGAACAGTACAGGACAGTAATACGGTGCTAATGGCTAATAATTTTATCATGATTGGTTTATTTAAAATTTTATAACAGATTTTTTGAAATATTGTTTAAATAATGATGAAGACAATTATTGTTTTTCATAGCAACCAATATCGGGTAAGCCTACATTCCTGTTTTTATCATCCAGGTCTTTAGGGAAGCCGGTTGCAATACCTGCATTTATACCGGGCGCAACTGGATTTTTTGTTACCCTGAAATCGAAAATATTTTTGGTAATATTTATACTGTCAAACGACGGATCAGCATTTTTAATATTGCCATTTAGCGTACTGTTTGATGGATCAGAAATAGACCGGTAAATATTCTTTTCAAATAATACAGTAAATGGATTGGCTCCCTGTTTGTTTACAGCAACTTCGTTATCGATGAGACCACCATCACCCCAAAAAATATTATTGCGGAAAACCGCATTTAAATCGGCAGTTAAAGTTGCACCAGCCTGTTGCGTAAAATTATTTACAATTAGTGCCGGGTTTTTATGGTTTAAAAAATTGGTAGAGTAAGCTGCTACCGTGCAATGCGTAAAATTGTAAATACCTCCATAGTTGATAATAATATTGCTGCTGCAGTTGCTTACAAGGCTGTTATCGGCCTGCATGCTACTGTTCATACATAATATACCTATATCAAACGCATTATCTACAACGCATTGATGCAAAATAACTTTTGGGTTTGCATTGATGGAAGGCTTTTCGGTAACAATGGCCTGGTTGGCATTTTTTACAAGTGCATAGGTAAGTATATTGTTTTTACTGCTGCCACGGAAGTAAATGCCGGGCCAGCTTGCCGGTAAATCTTTATAACCTTCATCCAGGCGATCTCCGGCAAAAGTTACGCTATTGGCTTTTGTACCATTAATGACCAGGCTGCCATCTACAATAAAAGGTGCAGTTGCATTTGAATAAATTTTACAACCAGCCTGTATGGTTAATGAAGCTGTTGTATCAATACGAATACTGCCCAGTATTACGTAAGGCAGGTTGTTCGTCCAGACTACATTACCTGTTAAAACCCGGTTTCGTAAAAAATTGGCATTTTGGCCATAAGCCTGTAATTGAACATAGCGGTTGTTGCCGTTATAATTAATCAAAAGGCTGTCGCTAACAATAAAAGGAAGATTGGCTGCATTTGGGTTCACAGTTACCGAAACAAATACATAAATACTGTCATTTGCTTCAATATCCAGGTTTGTAACCTCGCTGGTTGCCAGGCCATTCACATTCATTTTATAGGCTGAAGCTGCACCACCCATCAGCTTTAATTTACCAAGACGGAGTTTTTGGCCGTTGTCATTTATGATCTTGAAGGATTTTGTGATGGAGCCTGCCGTTGTAAAAACAGTATCGTATTTCAACGTATCGGCAGTGATGTTAATCTGGGCAAATTCACTGGTAATAAAAGAGTCTTTTTTGCAGGAAGCAAGCAAAAGGCAAAAGGCAAAAGTAAAAAGGCAAAAAAGTAGCAGGTTTCGCTTCATTTTTCAAATTTATGCATATTTGGGTACTATTTGGCAGCATAAGCCAAAGTTGCAATGCTTAGCTTAACATCCGGTGATTCCTGTAGGATGATGCTGCCGCAGGCTTCCAAAGTTGCCCCAGTTGTCACCACATCATCTACTAATAAAAGGCTTTTTCCGTTCAATTCGGCTGATTTTGCCACTTTAAAGCTGTCTTTTACGTTTTCCCAGCGCTCGGTGCGGTGTTTACGGGTTTGGGTTTCGGTGGCGTGTTGGCGAATGACTGCGCCACACAATACCGGGATATTCATGACAGAAGAGATGCCGTTGCAGATAATTGTTGCCTGATTATAACCCCTTTTATGCTCCTTATCGGGAAAAAGCGGCAGGGGAATTAGCCCATCAATGTTTAAAAAACGCTCACTTTTAAGCATAGTTTTACCCATTATTTCACCCAGATAAAAACCAATTTTTGTATCGCCTTTATATTTAAGCTGATGAATTAAATGCTGCATTAAAAATGCTTTTGAAAAATAGAACTGGCTGTAAGCCTCAACTAAATTTATTCTGCCCCAAAAATCTTTTTCAACCGGGTTGTTTGGTAAGGCTGCAAAATTTGTGTGTGGTAAATCGTGTATGCAGGAAAGACAAAGCAGGTTATCTTCTTCAAGCAAATCAGACCCGCAACCGGTACAAATATGCGGATACAAAAGATGCATGGTACTGCTAAAAATATTTTTCAGTTGAGTGATCATCTTAAAAAATTGCAACAACAAGTTAAAACAAATATTGATACAGTTCTTCAACCTTACCCAACGGCACAACTTCAATATTAAATTTTTGTTTGCCTAATGATTTTGAATTGTACTTGCTCACAATGATTCTTTCAAAGCCTAATTTCTCGGCTTCGGCAATGCGTTGTTCAATCCGGTTAACGGCTCTTATCTCTCCGCTTAAACCAACTTCGCCGGCAAAGCAATAATGTTGGTTGATGGGTGTGTCTTCATAGCTGCTTAAAAGTGCACTAACTATTGCAAGATCAATAGATGGATCTTCTACCTTAATACCACCGGCAATATTTATAAAAACATCTTTTACACCAAAATGAAAGCCACCTCTTTTTTCTAAAACAGCTAATAGTAATTGCAAACGTCGCAGATCAAATCCGCTTACCGTACGTTGCGGTGTACCATAAACACTTTGTGTTACCAATGCCTGCGCTTCAATTAATAATGGGCGCATTCCTTCCATAGTTGCAGCAATAGAAATACCACTGAGTTGTTCTTCTTTTTGCGTAATTAATAATTCAGAAGGATTGTTTACTGCCCTCATACCGCTTCCGGTCATTTCGTATATACCCAGCTCAGATGTAGAGCCAAAGCGGTTTTTAAGCGTTCTAAGAATTCGGTAGGCATAATGGCGGTCGCCTTCAAACTGTAAAACAGTATCAACCATGTGTTCCAGAATTTTTGGTCCGGCAATGGTGCCATCTTTGGTAATATGGCCAATTAAAAAAACCGGTGTGTTTGTTTCTTTAGCAAATCGTTGCAACTCGGCAGCCGTTTCTCTTATCTGGCTAATGCTGCCTGCACCGCTTTCAACAAACGGCGATTGCAATGTTTGTATTGAATCAACAACAACCAATTGCGGTTTCAGTTTTTTTATTTCCTGAAAAATGGTTTGCGTATTTGTTTCGGTAAGAATATAAAAATCATCGCTGCCAATTCCTATCCTGTCGGCACGCATTTTTATCTGCTGTTCACTTTCTTCGCCACTTATATATAATGTAACAACATCTTTCAATTGCAAACCAATTTGTAAAAACAAAGTTGACTTGCCGATGCCTGGTTCGCCGGCAACCAAAACAATACTTCCCAAAACAATGCCGCCACCAAGTACGCGGTTTAATTCTGCATCGGTTGTAAGTATTCTTTTTTCTTCGGCACTGCTTACTTCATTTATCGAAATGGTTTTTTGTTTTCCTAAACCAGCGTAATCCCGCCATTCGTCTTTTTCTTTTTTATCCGATCCCTTAACAATTACTTCTTCCACAAAAGTGTTCCAATTATTACAGCCCGGGCACTTACCTAACCACTTGGCACTTTCGTAACCACAGCTCTGACAAAAAAAAGCCGATTTAGTTTTACTCATGACGTAAATGTAAATTGTAAAAAGAAGAATTAAAAATCAACGATGCAGAATTTGCTGTTGAAATGCGATGTTTAGTTTTAAAAAAGGTGGAAATTTTTTTTGAGAAGTGTGATTGAAGGAATAAAAAAATGCTGTTGATTTTAACTTACTAAAAAGTAAAAGGGCCAACATTTCTGCTGACCCTTTGTACTTACTAACCCATTAAATTCTATTGCTAAATTACAAATTCGAGCCAGATTAACAAATAAATTTTAGGAGATGTTGATAAGTTAACATGAGTATCACGCACTAATTTATATCAGTCTAATACTTACCTAAGTAATTGATAATCTTATACTTATATTAAAAAAGTACACACTTTTTACTACTCTTTCTGCCACAAAATAAAAAAATAAAGATTAAATCATTTGGTTTATAAAATAAACTACTTTACGTTTGTGAAAAATTAGGAACAATGAAAAGTGGTCTCATCTTACTTACAATTATACTTAGCTTAAGTGCTAATGCGCAGGTAAAAATTGCCGGAAAAATAACCGACGGTAAGGGTAAACTGATTAGCGGGGTAAGTATTACGTTGAAAGATACTTATGATGGGGCTACTACCGATTCATCAGGTAATTTTTCATTTGTAACCACTGAAAAAGGCAAAAAAACATTAGAAACATCTATTATAGGATACAAACCCTACGAACAAGAGCTGAACATAGAATCATCTGATATTGCATTAAATATTGCTATAAAGGAGCTGATTACCGAATTAAAGGCAGTTGTAATATCTGCCGGGTCATTTGTAGCCAGCGATAAAAACAAGGGGGCCGTTTTATCGGCTTTGGATATTGTAACCACCCCAAGTGCCAATGGCGACGTTACCAGTGCCTTTAAAACCTTGCCAGGCACCCAGCAGGTTGGCGAAAGCGAGGGCTTGTTCGTAAGAGGCGGCTCGGCAACCGAAAGCAAGATATTTATGGATGGAAACCTGGTAAACAACTTTTTTTACAGCAGCACCCCTGGTATTGCCACAAGAGGCCGTTTTAACCCGTTTTTGTTTAAGGGAACCATTTTTAGTTCGGGCGGTTATTCGGCTTTATACGGCCAGGCACTTTCTTCGGCTTTAATTCTGGAAAGTAAGGATTTGCCTGAAAAGACCGAAGCTGATCTGGCATTATCCGTTATTGGTGTTGGCGGCGGCATTCAGCACCTGGCAAAAAATAAAAAATCTTCTTGGGGTATTTCTTACAACTATACCAATCTTTGGCTTGCATTTAAAGTCAATAAATACAAACAGGATTTTTATACCATACCCGTTTATCACCAGGGCGATGCCAACTTCAGAATAAAAACAAAAGACGGCGGCATAATAAAATACTATGGTTATATCAGTGCCAACAAAACAGGTTTTAGAACTTCGGATATTGATTCAGTTGTTTTAAAAGACGCTTTTGCCATAGAAAATTTAAATACCTACCAGAATATTAACTGGCGTGAAAATTTTGGGTTGGGTTGGAAAATTGCAACTGGCATCAGTTACAGCACCAACAAAGATGATATTGATAATGAATTGCAGGATGCCAATAATCAAAAGCAGGTAATTACCAATCCTTCGTTTTATGCTTTTAAAAATTTTAAATTAAACAACAGGGCGCAGTATGCACAGGCAAGGGTGGTGTTTGATAAAAAATTAAATGGCTTAAATGTAATTCGCTTTGGTACCGATTATTTTTACAGTAAAGAAAAAACAACTTACACTTTGTATGATGGAACGAAGTTTACTGAAAGTGTAACGGATAATTTAGAAGCAGTTTTTGCAGAGGCTGATGTTTTTATTACCAACAGTCTGGCTGCTAAAATCGGCAGCAGGTTGGAGCATTCGGAGGTAGTAAATAAATGGAACATAGCACCAAGAGTTTCTGTTGCGTGTAAATTTCGTGATAACAGCCAGGCATCATTTGCTTATGGATTATTTTATCAAAACCCAGAGAGAAAGTATTTACCAGCCATTGCCAGTCTTGATTTTTCCAGAGCAGCACATTATATATTGCAGTATCAGAAAATCAGCAGTGACCGTACTTTCCGTGTGGAAGCTTTTTATAAAAAATATACTGATCTCTACAAAACATCAACCTCGCCCACCGGCAGAGAAGTAGCATCTAATAACAATGGTTTTGGCAATGCAAAGGGTATTGAATTTTTTTATCGCGATAAAAAAACATTTAAGAATGTTGATTTCTGGATATCTTATTCTTACCTGGATACAAAAAGAGATTACCTGAATTACCCGCAGGCCATCACACCTTCTTTTGCGGCAAACCATACCGCCTCATTTGTTGCAAAGAAATTTGTAACCAAATGGAAAACCGGTTTTAATCTTAGTTACAGTTTTGCAACTGGCCGGCCATATTATTATTTTGCTTACGACAATGTGCAAAATAAATATGTTATTGGCGATGCCGGAAAAACAATCAATTACAACAGTACCAGTTTCAGCGTAAATTATTTACCGGGGCTTGGCAAAAAAAATCCGAAGGCTTTTGCAGTTTGGGTATTGGGTGTTAATAATGTGTTTGGTCAAAAGCAGGTATTTAATTACAATTATAATAACGATGGCAGCCGTAAAGAAGCGGTTACACCGCCATCTAAACGTTTTATTTTTATCGGATGCTTCCTCAGTTTTGGAATTGACAGAACACAAGATGCGATTAATAACAACCTTTAATCAACGGCCGCCTCTATCTCCCCCGAAAGGGGAGGAAATTGCGAAGACCGAAGGAGAAGAATAATGAAGAAATAAAATATTGAAGTTCTTTTTATAAACAAAATCAATCACCGCTAATATCTTCCAGTTCCCTCTCTTTTGGAGAGGGGTTGGGGTGAGGCCAAATTTTACAACTATGTCAGATTATAAACCAGCTCCCGAAGGAAAAGATCCCGAACTATGGGAGATAGCACAAAAACGGGCTAGTTTTAAAACCCATGCAGTTACTTATGTCATCATGAATTCATTTTTCTGGGCTGTATGGTTTTTTTCATCACGCCGTTACGAAAGGGATTTTGATGTTTTTAACTGGAATCATTTTCCCTGGCCAATATGGCCAATGATTGGCTGGGGTATTGGACTGGCATTTCATTTTGCCGGAGCCTATATTTTTCCAAAATCAAATTCTGTGGAAAAAGAGTATGAAAAATTAAAAAATCAGCAAAAAAATAAATAAACCATATAAAATTAAAACAATGAAAAAATTATTTCTTCTTGCAGCCGTTTCTTTTTTAGTGACCGGCGCATTTGCACAAGGCGAAAAATACGTTGCCAATATGAAAGCCAATATAGCAGCTATTGATACCAGTTTTAAAAATCCACAAAACCTTTTAGACCTGGCAAATAAATTTGAACGTATTGCGGTTGCCGAAAAAACACAGTGGCTTGCTTATTATTATGCTGCATTTTGCCAGGTTAATTATTCTTACCAGGAAAAAGATAAATCCAAGGTTGACGCTATTGCTGATAAGGCAACAGAATTAATTGATAAGGCCGATGCTTTACAACCTAATAATTCAGAGATCAGTTGCATAAAAAGTATGATTGCCAGCAGCCACATGATGGTAAATCCCATGCAACGATTCCAGGAGTATGGGCCAGAAGCTGCTTCTTTTTTGGATGCTGCCACGCAACAAGACGCTACAAACCCAAGACCTGAATATTTAAAAGGACAGGGATTGAAATATACACCAGAACAATTTGGTGGTGGCTGTGCAACAGCAAAGCCGGTATTACAATCATCGTTAGCCAAATATGGCACATTTAAGCCTGCCAGCGAAATTCATCCTACATGGGGCAAGCAAAGAGTAGAGCTATTAATAAGTGAATGTAAATAACACAGTTTTGATTTGGTTCCGATAGCTATCGGAACCAAAACCCAAAACTTAAAACCTGTTTGTATGCAATCAGAAAATTTTTCACCCAAAGACAGTCTGCTGTTAATTGACAACATGATTAACCAGGCAAAAAACCGTTTTACCGAAAACGGATTTTTATATTTATTATGGGGCTGGACAGTATTTGCTTGCTCAATTTTTCATTTTGCAGCACTTAAACTAAACCTGCTTAAACACCCCGAATGGGTTTGGATGATAACCTGGGCGGTGGTGATTTTTCAAATTATTTACCTGGCAAAAGCAAAAAGAAAAGAGCAGGTAAAAACGTATAGTGATGGTATTATTGATGCCATCTGGATTTGTTTTGGAATATGCATGTTGGTGCTCACCATTGTTTTGGGGCGCTTTAATTTGTGGATGTACATGAACTCCCTGGTATTGTTGTTTTATGGCATACCAACATTTTTATCGGGCTTTGTTATGCGGTTTACACCATTAAAATTAGGAGGTATAGCCTGTTGGTTGCTGGCAATTGCATCTACATTTGTTGCTCCGGTTTATTATTTAATCCTTATAGCATTGGCAGTACTTATTGCCTGGATAATTCCGGGTTACCTGCTCAGGAAAAAATTTAAAAATCAACATTGATATGGAAAACGAACAGCAACTTTCAAAAGAAAAAAGCCTGGAAATCATTCAGCAAATGATAAACCAGGCAAAAAGCAATATTAGCGATAATGGCCTGGGGTGGCTACTTTGGGGTTCTATGATTATTGCCGCATCGGTATCAACCTATATTTTTATAGAGATGGGCGCCGGGCAGATTTTTTTAGGCTGGAATATTTTTGGTATTATCACCATTGTTCTTTTAACCTATGATATTTTTAAGCCCAGGAGAAAAAAAGTAAGAACATACATCGATGATTTATTACGCCTGGTGGATATTGGATTTATCATCAGCTTGTTCATCATCATTTTTTCAATCAATGTTGCCGTAAGCCCCGATAACGGGTTTGGTTTTTTTCTGATGATATTCGGTTTTTTAATGTTGATAAAAGGAGGGGCTGTAAAGTCAAGGGCGCTCATGATAGGCGCTGCGGTAAACTGGGCCGGTGCAATCGCCATGTTTTTAAACAAAGATTTTAAGTACGATATGCTGATTATGGCAGGTGCAGTTTTAATCGGTTATATCATTCCTGGTTTAATACTATGGCAGCAGTATAAAAAGGTAAATAATCAAAACTAATACAGGCATTTGCTATGGAATTTAAAGAACTCGATCCCATATTACACTCTCAACTCAGGCTTGCCGTGGTAAGCCTGCTTATTAGTGTGCGTGAGGCTGAGTTTACTTTTTTAAAAGAAAAAACAAATTCAACTGCAGGCAACCTGAGTGTGCAGATCAATAAATTAAAAGATGCAGGTTATATAGAAGTAACCAAGCAGTTTAGCAATAATTATCCGCAAACCATCTGCAAAATCACCAAAAAAGGGATTGAGTCTTTTGAAGCTTATGTAAATGCATTGCAGAGTTATATGAACCCAGGCGTAGAATAATTTTACCTCAAAATTTTATTTTTAAACTTTTTACAAGCTTATCCGTTTTACCTTTGATAATATATCGGTACATGTCATCAATCATAAAAGTTAACAACCTTTCCAAGCAATTTAAAGATATCCATGCTGTAAATGATCTTTCATTTACTGTTGAAGAAGGAGATGTGTATGGATTCCTGGGACAAAACGGTGCCGGTAAATCAACCAGCATACGTATGTTGCTTACGCTGATAAAGCCTACTGCAGGGAGTATCTGTATTTTCGGGAAAGAACTTTCCTCCCATCGAAACGAAATTTTAAAACAGGTTGGTGCTGTAATTGAAAAGCCCGATCTGTATAAGTATTTATCAGCCTATGATAACCTGGCCATTTTTGCAAAGATGAGCGGTATGAAGCCAAACAGAACGGTGTTGATGGAACAATTAAAAATGGTTGGACTTGATGAAAGAGCCAGCAGTAAAGTAAAAACCTTTAGCCAGGGGATGAAGCAGAGACTGGGCATTGCAGTGGCACTGGTGCATAATCCACGGCTGATCATTTTGGATGAACCCACCAATGGACTTGATCCGCAGGGTATTGCTGATATGCGAAACCTGATTTTGCATTTAAGCCGGGAATTGGGAAAAACAATCGTTGTTTCATCGCATCTGCTAGGCGAAATTGAATTGGTTGCAAACAGAATGATCATTATTCACAAAGGAAAAAAAGTTGTGGAGGGTAATGTTGCTGAATTACTTGATCCATCAAAATCGCTGGTGCAAATTGAAACAACGAATGATGTGGAGGCAAGGCAAAAATTAGTGCAGACAAAGTGGGGGGCCTTATTGCATGATAATAAAGATCACCTGCAACTTAAAATGAATAAAGAAGACGTGCCGCAGTTGATTGCAGAAATGGTATCGCTGCAGGTGCCTGTTCTTTCAGTACATCCAATGCATTCATTAGAGGATTATTTTCTTTCACTTACAACCAATGCCGGCCATGTGGAATCTTTTGCAAATTGAACTGTTTAAAATATTTAAGAAACCAAGAACGTACCTGGCTTTTGCCATTATAGCTGCATTTATTTTTTTAATTCAGCTTGGGTTATTGGTAAATGGTAAAGACTGGATGAAATTTATGTTGGGCTCTTTGGATGAGACTATGAATATTGATTACAGTAAATTAGTTAACGGTTATGCAGTTTGTTTTTTTGTTTTAAACCTGTTGCTGGTGCATGTGCCGATTTTGGTTGCATTGGTTGCAGGCGATGTGGTTTCGGGAGAAGCGAGTATGGGCACATTAAGATTGCTGGCCGCCAAGCCGGTGAGCCGTACACAAATAATACTGGCTAAATATCTTGCCACCGCTGTGTATGTTTTTGCTTTGCTGTTGTGGATCGCCGTAATTTCTTTAGTGGTAAGTATTGCTGTATTTGGAGTGAACGACCTGGTGGTTGCAAAAACCAGCGGTTTGCAACTGATAGAAGCGAATGATGTTTTGTGGCGCTATTTTTGTGCTTTTGGCTTTGCCTTTATTGCCATGATGGTGGTGGCAGCTATTTCGTTGCTGTTATCTGTTTTGTCTGAGAATTCGATAGGGCCGATAGTGGCTACAGTAGGTATCATTATTGTGTGTACATTAATAAGCGAAATGGAAATACCCATTTATCAAAAGTATATAAAACCATACCTGTTTACTACCTATATGCTGGGGTGGAAAGGGTTTTTCTACATAGGATCAACAGAAGACGGAGAAACCATAAAAGGATCTATACAATACCTGCCGGGCATTTTAAAAAGCATTGCTGCTTTGCTGGTATATATTGTGGGCCTGGTTTCTGCATCTGTTTTTATTTTTAGAAAAAAAGATATTTTATCATAAACGCATTCTATGAAACGCATTTTCGTTTTTCTTTTTCTTTTTCAACTTTCTCTTTTTACACAGGCACAACCTGTCTCGCAACAGCGGGAGGATGTAAATATGCTGGTACAGAAAGTAAGAGATAAAATAAACCTCGTAAATGATTACCAGGCAGATGGCAAAATGAAAACGAATGTAAGTTTTTTAAAAGTACCGGTTGCTACGGTTAAATTATATTTTAAAAAACCTGACCGACTGAAAATTAAAAATGAAAAAGGAATTTCTTTTATACCCAAAGGGGCAGTAAATATGAATATGAGTAATGTGCTTAGCAGTGGCAAATACAGTGTGCTGGATGCAGGTTCTGATAAAGTAGGAGGTACGGTGGTTAAAGTGGTGAAACTGCTGCCCGAAGATGATAATGCAGATGTCGTGCTGTCTACCTTATACATTGATGTGGTAAACCAGGTGATACTTAAATCAAAAACCACCACCCGTGATAACGGAACCTACGAACTGGAAATGAGTTACGGAAAATATATTGCCTACGGCCTGCCCGATAAGATCATCTTCTCCTTTAATACAAAAGATTATAAAATGCCCAAGGGTGTAACCTTTGATTTTGATGATGGCACAAGAAAGAAAACTGCCGAAGAAAAACTAAAAAACCAAAAAGGCAAAATGGAAATTTTTATAAACGGCTACATTATCAATAAAGGAATTGCTGAGACTGTATTTAATTAGAAAACGGAATAGTTATTGCTCAAATAATTAAATGAAGAAAGTTGCCTATTGCATAGCTGTAAGTTTACTGTTGCAAAATTTTGTACTGGCACAGAAAATACAAATCACAGATTCTTCCAAAACGCTTAATGAAATTACTATAACTGCTTTTGAACAAAACCGTGCTGTCAACTGCGGTACCATTGTAAAAGTTTTAAATACCAATAACGTCGACCGCAACAACAAAACTTCATTGGTAAATGGGTTTAATACCATTGCTGGTGTTAGAATGGAAGAACGGTCGCCCGGCAGCTATCGTATTAATATAAGAGGAAGTTCATTACGCTCGCCGTTTGGAGTAAGGAATGTGAAAATTTACTGGAATGATATTCCCGTAACCGATGCAGGGGGCAACAGCTACTTTAACCAGTTTGCTTTTAATAATTTTTCAACAATTGAAATAATTAAAGGACCTGCCGGCAGTTTATACGGCGCAGGTACGGGTGGCGTACTTTTAATACACAACCTCCAAAACTCATGGATGCCGGCATTGAAGTTTGAATATATTACCGGCAGTAATGGCCTGCAGCATATTTTATCATCTATAAGTTTTGGAGAAAAGAACAGCCGCAGCCTTCTTACTTATGCTCATAGCCAAAGTAACGGCTATCGTTATCATACAAAATCTAATAGAGACAATGTAAGCTTTGTTACCAAATTTAATATTTCGGATAAACAACAAATTACCGCCAGCGTTTTGTACAATAAATTATTTTATGAAACGCCCGGTGGCTTAACACGGGCAGAGTTTACCGCTAACCCAGAACTGGCAAGGCCCGCTGCAGGAGCTCTGCCAGGTGCTGATGCAGCGAAAGCTGCAATTTATCAGCAAAATTTTACGATTGGCATTAATTACCGCTACAATTTTTTAGCAGATTTTAAAAATTCAACAACCTTGTATGGGGCATTTGCACAAATTAAAAACCCAACTTTTCGCAATTACGAACGCAGAAACGAGCCTGGTTTTGGAGGGAGAACCACATTTATTTATGAAAACAAAATAAATGAAACAGCTATACAAATAGTTGCCGGTGCAGAGTTGCAATATGGTTTTTTTAATACCCAGGTTTCAAAAAATAAAAATGGAAACCCCGATACGCTGCAAACCAATGACGATATAACAAACTTTGCCAGCAGTTTTTTTGCACAGGGAAATATCAGTATTAAAGAAGATTGGATTATTACGGCGGGTGCCAGTATTAATAAATTAAAAGTTGATTTTGCCAGGTTAAATAATTACCCGGTATTGCAGCAGGGCAGAACCTATAAAAATGAGATATCCCCAAGGCTTGCTTTACAAAAAAAATTTAAAAATAACCCCACTGTTTTCGCAAGTATCTCAAAAGGATTTTCTCCGCCAACAATTGCAGAGTTGCTGCCTTCTACAGGTGTTATCAGTACTTTTCTGCAGGCTGAATCCGGGATTAATTATGAACTGGGCGGAAGAATTGCTTTGTTAAAAGGTAAACTGCATGTAGAAGCCACAGGGTTTTATTTTAAACTGAACGATGCATTGGTTACCAGAAAGGACAGCTCGAATGCTGACTACTTCGTGAATGCAGGAAATACAAAGCAACAGGGAATTGAAATAAGTACAGCTTACAGTACATTTTTTAAAAGTAAATTGATAGATAACTTAAACCTTACAACAGCCTGGACCTTTAATAATTTTAAATATGGCAGTTTTAAAAAAGGAGTAATCGATTTTTCGGAAAAAAAATTACCGGGCGTACCCGGGACTACTATTTCAATTTTGGCAGATGCAGCGTTTAAGAAAAATATTTACTTTAACAGTACTTATTACTATGCAACAAAAATATTTTTAAGTGATGCTAATACTGATTATGCGGATGGATATCATTTACTGGGTTGCCGTGCAGGCTGGAAACTTATTTTAAAAAGCCGTTTTATGCTTGATTTTTATGCAGGCGTTGATAATATGTTTAATGAAACCTACAGCCTCGGTAATGATATTAACGCCGCCGGAGGCCGGTACTATAATGCTGCACCAAAAAGAGATTATTATGCAGGCATTTCCTTTCAACTGCGCAAACCTGTTGGTAAACTTTAATAATTTTTATTCAGGAATATCAGTAATTTTTTGATCTACCGCATTAGCAACCATCCTGGAACTTATTTTTTTTAACGGGTTGTTATATTGCTCATCGTATTCTCTGCGGCCATTAATAATATCTATACATTTAAAAATTGCTTCTCTAAACGAAGATTCATCTGCCTTGCCGCTACCAGCAATATCAAAGGCAACACCATGATCTGGCGATGTTCTTACACCGGCAATACCGGCAGTATAATTTACGCCTTCGCCAATGGCTAACGATTTAAAAGGAATCAATCCCTGATCGTGATACATAGCGAGCACCGCATCAAATTTTTCATGCTGGCCACGTGCAAAAAATGCATCGGCTGGGTAGGGGCCAAAACAAAAAATATCCCGTTGTTTTGCTTCTTTAACCGCCGGCTTAATAATTTCTTCTTCTTCTTTACCAATCAGCCCTTCATCACCTGCATGGGGGTTCAGGCCCAATACTGCAATTCTTGGTTTATTAATATTAAAATCTCTTTTTAAGGAGTTGTTGATGATCTGTAGTTTGCTGATGATTGCTTCACGGGTAATGAGTTTGGCAACTTCTTTTACTGGCACATGCTCGGTAACTAAAGCTACCCGCATGTTTTCGGCAACCATGAACATAACAACATCTTTGGCGCCATACAGGTCTTTAAGGTATGGTGTGTGGCCGGTAAAACTGAACTGATCGCTTTGTGTATTGTTTTTATGTATAGGTGCGGTGACCAAGCCATTAATAAAATTATCTTTTAAAGCCTTACCGGCTATTGTTAAACTTTTGATAGCATATTTACCGCCAATGTCATTTAAAATACCGGGGTTAATGTTTACTTCTTCTTCCCAGCAGTTGTACAGGTTTATCTGTTTGTTATTGATACGGTTCAACTCTTTGGTGCTGCTAAAATTGATGTCGATATCTGAAAGAGCTTTCCGGTAAAAATTAAGCACTTTATTGTTAGCAAAAACCACGGGGGTACAAAAATCCAATATACGCTTATCGGCCAGTGTTTTAATAATGATTTCTAATCCTATGCCGTTAAGGTCGCCGCAGCTGATGCCGATGATTGGTTTATTATCTAAAGCTGAACTCATATTTAATTATAGTTAGGCTGTAAAAATACAAATTCTGGGCGGTAAGTATTTATTTAAAGAAATCTTTCCGGGTTAAGACAGTAAACATGATAGGTTATGATGAACGTAAGCATAATGCACAAATAAAGAACAATCAGCCTTAGCCAAATACTACCTGTGTAAGCAAAAGTACTCAGGCTTCAGTAACAATTTACTGCAACATTGTGCGTAGATGAACAGCTGTATGTAAGCTTTTTTCTACAAAACGCTACGCAGTAGTAATACTGTTGATAAATAAGCCCCAAAAAAGATACAGGCCAAAACAGTTTAACCTTGAAAAAAAATATTCTTTTTACAATTCCCTTTTTTTGAAATAGAAATGGAGAGGCGGTTTTTTACAAACGATTGTGGTTCTGCATATTTTAATGTATTAACCAATGCTGACAGGATACATTTATTTAATAAAATACAGCCGATCTGCCAGCTCAGTTTAAAAAACAAAGCGGTATTTTTTTACATAGTGTGTTTACGAATTAAGCTAATCGCTCATTTAAACTGTAATAATTTTAAAAAAAACTACGTTTATAATTATATGGAACGAATTTTAAAAACTTCAGAAATTCAATACAGCACTGTGTTTCTGCGGCTTGTAGTGTTATGTGGAAAGCGGTGTAGAATTTTTTTTACAAAACAGTAATGCCTGGAAATTATGAAAAGTGTTTACTTAATCCTGACAACTTTTTTGAGTTTACTGTTTGTTGAAGTAAGTTCAAAAGAACCAGCTGGCAATAATAGTTCTTTAAGGCTGCCGCCACCCGTATTAACCAGGGGGCCATACCTGCAGGTTGGTACACAAACGAGTATTATTATCCGGTGGAGAACTGATATTGCTGAAAATTCAAGAATAAAATGGGGAACCTTTTTTGGTACTTACCCCAATACGGTTGACTCTGCCACTTCTACAACGGAACATATGGTACAGATAAGCGGGTTAACTGCCGACACTAAATATTGGTATACAATCGGCAGCAGTACACAAACACTGCAGGCAACCAATACCAATTATTTTTTAACACTGCCGCTTTCAAACAGCACACGTAAACTCCGGTTCCTGGCTTTGGGCGATTGTGGTACCAGCTCGGTGAATCAGGTAAATGTAAAAAATACATTCATAAATTATATCGGTTCAAACGATATTGATGCCATGCTCTTACTGGGCGATAATGCTTACTCTACCGGTACTGATGCTGAATTTCAAACTAATTTTTTCGATATTTATAAAAACGATCTTTTAAAATATTACAAATTATATCCTGCACCCGGTAATCATGATTATGGAAATAACGCTGCCAATACCGGAAAAACCGGGTCCACACCGGCACTCAGTATGCCCTATTATTTAAATTTTTCTGTTCCTTCTGCAGGGCAAAATGGGGGAGTGGCTTCCAATGTTAAAAATTATTATTCCTTCAATATAGGCGATGTGCATTTTATTTCGCTGGATTCTTATGGCAAAGATGATGGCAATACAACAAAACTGTATGATACTTCAGGTGCACAGGCAACCTGGTTAAAAGCAGACCTGGCAGCTAATACAAGGCGATGGTCCATCGCTTATTTTCATCATCCGCCTTATACAAAAACCAGCCATAGTTCAGATTATAATGCTGGTGCAGGCGAACTTGACCTGGTTGCGATAAGAGAAAAATTTGTCCGCATTCTGGAACGTAATGGCGTTGATCTTATCCTCTGCGGCCATTCGCATGGTTATGAAAGAAGTTATCTTTTAAAAAACTTTTACAATACTTATGCAAGTCCACTGGAGGATGTAAATTTTAATGCAACCATTCATACAGCAACCGGTAATACGCAAAACGGAAAATATGATGGCACTGCCAATGCATGTGCCTTTGCTTATAATTCAGGTAAATATAATCATGGCAGTGTGTATGTAGTTTCCGGTTCTGCAGGCCAGGTTAGCAATGCATCACAATCTGCAGGTTATCCTCAAAACTGTATGTACTATTCTTATGTTGATGTAAATAATGGTGGTTGTTTATATTTTGAAATTGATAGCAACCGGTTAGATGCAAAATTCGTTTCGTATACAACAGCTCCCACACCCATTATACGTGACCAGTTTACTATATTGAAAGACGTAAACAAAACACAAAACATCAGCGCTGTTTTAAACGGTCCAATCACACTGACTGCTTCCTGGAAAGGAAATTATTACTGGCCCGGCAATGGAGGTGCAACTGCACAGAGTGTTATTGTAAACAACACTGCTATCGGCACATTTGCCTATACTGTTAGCGATGCCAGCAGCGGCAGTTGTGTTCAGGATGTATTCAACGTTACAGTTTTTGCCTCACTGCCGGTAATACTAAATTCATTTAATGCAACATTAAATAAGGATAAGGTATTGCTTAACTGGAGCACATCCCAGGAAAATAGCAATAAACATTTTATAATAGAAAAATCGGGAGATGGAATAAATTTTTATTTCCTGGGAAAGGTAGGCGGAGCAGGTACTTCAGCCATTGAACACAATTATCAGCTGACTGACTATGCCCCATTTGACGGTACTAATTATTACCGCTTATCGCAAACCGATCTTGATGGCAATACTAAAAATTACGAAGTAAAAAGAATTAACTATAAAAGCAACAAAAACTTCAGGAGTAATATTCTTAATATCGGAAAAGGGGATATCGGCATTGCAATAAAAACAAGCAACGCTGCGAATGTGCAGCTGCTAGTTGTTGATATGCAGGGAAAAGAAATTGTAAAAGAATCTTTTTCTGTGGGCAGTGGCGGCACAGTAAAAAATATCAATTTAAAAACAGGTGTTTATATAATTGTTATAACGAATGATGTTGGTGAAAGAATCAGTAATAAGGTAGTTGTACAATGATCGTATGTTTTAACAGGTTTAGTATTTTAAACGGGTAATATTTCTGTTATCCGGAGAAAGAAAAAGAGAAGTCCGTGCAATGAAAACATTTTTACGCATACTGGCAGTACTGCAGTTATTTGCTTACGGCGCAGGAGCACAAATATTACGGCCATTTACGGCCCGGTATTACAATGCATCTGCAAAAGGAAGTATTGTATATGTGGCCAACAGCATTGTTTCTACTACCGGTATTGGCGCAGGATCTCCCGGCACAGGGGAAATGCCGCCCGGCGGAACAACAAAAAACGGTGCAGCCGGTATTGATATTGATATTGATAATTACACCGTATCTAAACTGGCTTTTGGCAGCGTGTGGGATTATTATTCAAACACCACAGCTCCCGCAAACGATGGTGGTGGCCGAACCTGGACTAACGTAGCTTATGTTTTGCCTGCAGGCTGGAACACTGGCGGAGTGCCGGTTGCAGGTGCTGGTAAATATGGTTACAATGCTGCACAAACAACCTGCTTACGTAGTTCAACAGTTGCTTGTGGTGCTTCGGCGCCCTGTGCGCCAACCACGGCGTGTAATAAATATACCGCTTACTATTTCCGGCAAAATGTAAGTTTTACTGCTGCAGAACTTAGTACCACTTTTCAAACCATTCAGTTAAATGTAAAAAGAGATGATGGTATAGTGATCTATATAAACGGTATTGAACGTGCTGCTAATAATATGCCGGCCGGCAGAACGTATGCAACCCTGGCTTCTTCAAACATAGCTGTTGGTGCTGCCGAAAATGTTACGTTTAATTTAAGCCCTGCATTTTTTTCTACAGGCGCCAATACCATTGCTGTTGAAATTCATACAGCTGCTGTACAATCTGCAGATATGTCTTTTGATTTGCAAGTACTTGGATTAAGTAATAACGGTACGCATAATTCTTCATCAGCAGACTTAAACCTCCCATCATGCTCCAATGTATTATTTGCAGGATTGTATTGGGGAACAGGTCAGGGTGGTGGCGGTGCAAACGTAGCCTGGATAACCGGAGAAACAACCTGTAAATTAAAACTTCCGGGAGCTTCAAATTATGCAACTATCACCTCCACACAAACTGATTACTGGAACAGTACTTTGATTACAGGCTATGCCCACTCCGGGTTTGAGTGTTTTAAAGATATTACTTCATTGGTAAATCTTACAAGCCCCAATGGCACATATACCGTTGCGGATGTTGTATCGCCGGTTGGCATTTTAGATGCCTATGGTGGATGGACACTGGTGATTGTGTATGGGAATTCATCTTTACCTCCACAAAATTTAACCGTATTCGATGGCTGCGCCGGCGTAAAAAACGGTAGTGGAAATGTGGATGTTTCTATCAACGGATTTTTAACACCAGCAGCAGGACCCGTTAGTTGTGAATTGGGAACTGTTGTATATGATGGTGACAGGAGCTCGACAGATGGCTTTCAATTTAAACAAAACGGGGCAGCACTTTTTTATAATCTGGCAACTGTTGCTGTTCCTTTAAATGGCGCAGCAGATGCATGGAACAGTAAAATTTCTCATAAAGGAGCAGTTGTTGCCACACGTAACCCGGCATTTAACAACACCCTTGGTTACGATGCCTCTGTTTTTGATTTACCCAACAGTGCCAATGCACAGTTATCTAACAGCCAGACATCAGCTACGGTGCGTTTTTTTTCAAATAGCGAAAATGTTATTGTAAATGTTTTAACTACTTCCATATCGCAATACAACCCAATCTTTGCTTTTGATAAAACGGCTACCGATATTAACGGAGGCCTGCTTGTACCCGGCGATAGTTTGCGGTACCAGATAAATTATAATAATGCCGGTAACGACTCCAGTACCAATACGATCATCTATGATAATATTCCATTGGGATCTGTTTATTTACCCGGCTCGTTAAAAATAAATGGCGTTGCAAAAACAGATGCAGCCGGCGACGACCAGGCGGAATTCGACTTTGCAAATAACCGGGTTATTTTGCGGATAGGCCTGGGAGCCAATGCATCAACAGGTGGTAATATTGGGTCGGGGGTAAGTGGCAATATTCAGTTTAATATACTTACAGCATCATCCTGCGATATTTTATCCTGCTCAGGCTCATTAAGAAACCAGGCCAGAATCAGTTATAACGGAAAAAAATCCGGGGCTGTTTTATACGATTCCAGCGGCGTAAGTACTGCCGGTTGTATTGTAAAAGGGCCGGTAATTTCACCGGTATCAGGTTCCTGCTTTAGTCCAAAAGATACGTTGCTGGTAGTGCATTGCCCGGTAGCAACTGTTATGCTTCCCTGGGCCAGATATGCAGGATATACTTTTTATTCGGCCAAGCCTTTTGTACCGGCAAATGTTTATAACCAATACAATGCTGTTACAAGTTCTGGTGTTTACTGGGCTTATTTTAGCAATGGTGCAGGCTGTTCAGATACAGCAAGAATACAGGTAATTATTACGCTTTGTCCGGATATTGATGATGATGATGATGGCATACCAGACTATGTGGAATTTAATGATCCGCTGGCTCTTCAGGACCATAACAGTAATGGCATTCCTAACTGGAACGACCCTGCCTATCCGGGGTTTGTAGATAACAACAGCGATGGCGTTAATGATAATTTTGACTGGGGAGCAGATTCGGATAACGACGGCATTCCTAATTTTCAGGATCATGATTTCTGGAAGCCATGGATAGATACAAATGCCGATGGGGTGAATGATTTATCAGATAAAGACCTCGATGGCCTGCCTAATCAATACGACCGGGATAGTGATAATGATGGCATACCTGATGTAGTGGAATCGTATGGTGTAGATACCAATGGAGATGGAATTATCGACAATTTTACAGATACAGATTATGACGGGTTTTCTCAAAATGTAGATGCTAATAATACCGGTGTGAATGGATCGGGTGTTGGGTTAGGAGCCCCCGATTTTGACGGCGATGGTATTCCTAATTATCTTGATCTGGACAGTGATAACGATGGTATCCCTGATGCTGTTGAGGTTGGTGCGCCAGATATAAACAATGATGGCAAGCCGGATGGCTTTGTTGATAACAATGGAAACGGATTGCATGATAGTTACGAATTGGTTAACGGATTATTATTAACCGGGGCAGATGTTTCGCCTGTGGATGGAAGGGCTGATAATTATCCATTCAAAAATAAGGATCGTGATTTTCGGCCAAACGCTTATGACCTGGACAGTGATGGGGATGGAATAGTGGATGTTATTGAAGCCGGGTTTCCGGATGCAAATTTTAATGGCATTGTTGATGGGGCCATTGGCAGCAATGGCTGGGCAACCGTAATTTCTTCAAAACTTTCTTTAGGGTTAAGATTTACAGATGCAGATCCTTATCCCGATTACCTGGATATTGATGCTGATGATGATGGTATTCCCGACAATATTGAAGGACAATCAACAGTTAGCTATTTATTACCCGGCACCACCGATACTGATGGTGATGGGCTGGTAAATACCTACGATAATTTAGCCGGCTTTGGCGGCTCAGGTATTTTTGTGTACGATCACGATGGCGATGGTACGCCTGATTACAGAGATCTGGATTCGGATGCTGATGGTTTGCCGGATATTGTTGAAGGCAATGATTTTAACCTGAATGGATTAGCAGATGATAATGTTACCCCTACCGGGTTGGATACAGATGGCGATGGCCTTGATAACCGTTTTGATTCGTTAAACTCCGTCACCAACATCAAAGGAACATCTTGCCGAATGGGCAATGGAGGCTCGTTTACAGGTGATGCAACACCCGGTTCCAGAACTACGGTACAAAAAACAATGTTATCTCAAACTGACAGGGACTGGCGCTATGTAGGATATGTTTTACCGGTTGAGTATCTGAATTTTAACGTAGTACAAAGAAACTATACTGCCGTATTAAGCTGGACAATTTTAGCAGATAAGGAAATAGACCATTTTGAAATAGAAAGACGAACTGGCAACACAATTTTAGCTAAGGTGAATACAGTCTGGCAACATGTTATTCTCAATATTCAACAATCTTTTTCAGCTACTGATAATATTGCCGGGGTCAACAGCGATACCATTTATTATCGCTTAAAAGTTATTGGCAAAGACGGAGCTATTAAATACAGTAATATACTTGTGCTTAAATCAGTACAATCCGGCAGCTCGCTTTCTATCCTGCCCAATCCTGCGAACAATAACGTTGTAGTAAGTTTTTATGCCGTCAAAAACTGCGAAATTATTATCCGTTTAATAAGCAGTTCCGGAAAAATGCTGGAACTGCAAACAGCAAAAGCTGTTAAAGGAAAAAATCCCATATCCCTTAATGGACTGGCTAAATATAGCAATGGTGTGTACACTTTACAGGTATTTTCAAATGGAGAAGTGCTGACGGAGAAACTAATAATTATCCGGTAAATACATTTAAAATAATTTTATTACGCCTCTCATTTACAAAGAGAAGCGGATTTTTTTTGCTGTTACAATTTAATAGCCCTATATTATTAAATTTAGAATATTTATATTATCTGCAATCTTTTAGTGAAACTATCAAATAAATATACTATATATTACATATAAAAATAATCGTGATTACAAATAAAATAAGTCAATGATACAATATTTGTACAAATCTGACGTATATACCGTAGTAAGACAACTACAGTTGTTAAAAACGCAGCTACAGGTACTTGATACAATATCCATTTTAAAATCGTAAACAATATCCAGATGAAACTAAAATTATACTTGGTGAGTATAATATTATTAGCCTCTCAGTATGTTTTTTCGCTACAACACCGGGATGAGCCAGTATTGAAAAGCTCCGCAGATTACAGCGGAACCTTTGTAAACAACTATGTAGTTTATTATCGCTGCTACTGTGTTACTGCTAACCCAAATTCAAGTAAGCCGATTCCCACCTTTGTAACTACAAACTTCAAAACACCGGCTGCAAATGTTTCCACTTATAATTCGCAACAACAATATAATAATATTGTAAGGATACAAAATCCAGGTTCAAACGCTGTTATAATTTTATCAAACCCTGTAAATTATAATACCGGGTTGTCATCTAAAAATCTACGTAAGCAGGAGGTTAAAGCGGGTATAATCTATCCGGCTCGAGGAAGCGGATTTGAAATGACAAATAAAACTGATTTTGATAACTATAACGAAGATGCTTTTATAGCCGCTGCTAACATACTATTCTCAAAGTCAACGTTGAAACCAAAAGCAACAAACTTTTTGTATGATAAATTTATGACAGAAAACTGCGTTTAAAATATACAGCTATGAAACCATTTTTACTCACCATACTTTTTGCAATATGTTTTGCACAATTTTCAGAAGCACAAACCATTGCTACAAAAAGTTATCCTTTTTCTGTAGGAACCAAAAACTGCGGAAGCGGTACGCAACAAATACAGTTTTACAATTATAGTGGAACCACCAACACTATTCAAAACGCTACCGGGGGGGTGGTAAATCCTTGTATTCCCCAACTCAGAACGGGCTTACCGGTTGGGGGAACACAAAGATTCACATCCAACCTGGCAAGTGTTTCATTTAATCCAAAAGATCATAAAATTTATTATCTGTGGACAACTTATTCACCATCCACCAGAACTTATGCCTGGAGCTGGCCTGTGGGCACTTGCCCCGGTACGGCTGCAAATAAATTAGATACCATACGTTCCTTTGCTGCCGATATAGCCGGGGTGGCTTTTGACAATAATGGAAATGGCTACCTGCTGGAATATACCACTGTTGCGGTAGCTGGTGTATATAAAGCAATGATTCGCTCTATTAATTTTACTACAGGGGTAATGGGTGCTGCAGATACCCTGGCTCTTACTGGTGGTGCAAAAATTTATGCAACCGGTAGTGGCGATGTGGCCATGACACCATCTGGCCAAATGTATTTTGTAGTGGATAACAAATTATTTACACCAAACTACTCAGCCTATACGGGAACGGGTGCATCCTTAACATGTACTTATATTGATACTGTTAAATTGACTGGAAATTTTGTGGGTCTTACTTACGCAGATGGAGAAACTGTTGCTGCCTATTCTGGAGGCGGTTGCCCGTATTATGAAATTAATCCCCTGACCGCAATTACTACCAACGTTACAAAAAATAATGTACCCAGCACTGTATACTCCACATCCGATTTTGCAACGATAGTTTCGGGTGTTGGGGCCGCAAAAAAAGTTGTTTCTGTTACACCAACCGGTACTGCCAATCAATATGATGTGGTTTATGATATTGTAGTAAAAAATTACGGCAATATGGATATAACCAACCTGCAGGTGCTGGATACACTGGCAAATATTAACGGGGCAGCAAACGTAACCCTTAACAGCGTTACTATTCCGGTAAATCCTAATGGTTATACAGTAAACCCTTCATATACAGGAAAGGGTCCTTTGGCTATAAATTACAGCCTGCTTAGCGGCACACCAACATTGCCTAATTACCCAGTTGCAAATAATTCTTTTGTTATACGAATTTCCTGCCGGCTTTCAAATATTATATCCGGAGTTATTTATTATAACAGGGCAGCAGTATCAGCCACAGATTATAACAGCAATGCATTGAAGGACATGTCAATGAATGGCAATAATAATAATAACAATCCCGATCCTAGCGGAAACGACAAACCTGATGATTTTGGAGAAGATGAGCCAACGCCACTTTTGATTTCTGTTACACCAAGTGGATCGCCCTGTGTTTCACTTACCAAAGTATTGTTTTCGCAGGATTTTGGCAGCATTGCAGGCACAGGTTTAAGTACAACCATTCCGGCACCGGTAACAGGTTCGGGTGCAAGCGGGGGCATTGGTACTACCGGCTACCCCGGCAGTATTACAGCACCATTGGCTATAGAAAAATACGCAATAACCAATAATGCAAATAACGCCAATACTACCCGTTTTGTTAATTTAAGCGATCATACCGGCAATGCAAATGGAGCCATGATGGTTGTAAATGCAGATGCTGCGTCTACAAAATTATACAGGGGAAGTTTTACCTACACCATGTGTCCTAATCAACAGTATTCTATTTCTTTTTATGCTGCATTTTTGGGTAACGCAACATATCAGACTGTATGTGATGGTGTGGGAGGGTTTAAGTATCCTAAACTGCAGATAAATGTTCTTGACGGAGGTACATTAACTACCATTGCCACGTTAACAACAGGTGATATTATTGGCACAGGCTGGCAGCAATTTGGTTTAAAATTTACAAGTCCGGGTACATATACTTCTATCATTTTTGAACTGGTAAATGCTGGTCCGGGTGGTTGCGGAAATGACGTCGCCATTGATGATATTCAGTTTGGCTCCTGCGACCCCATACCGGTTGTAAATGCAGGATATATTGCAGGTTGTATTGGAAGTGCATCAACCTTTACGGGCGCTTTAACTGATCCGACAGCATTACCGGGAGCAAAGGAATATCAATGGCAGGTTGCCACTGCTTTGGCGGGGCCTTATTCAGATATTGTTGGTGCCACGTCAAATACTTATACCATTAACCCTGTTAATGCTTCCGATACAGGTAAATATTACCGCCTTGCAGTAGCAGCCAGCGGTAATATGGTAACTCCTGGTTGTCGTTTTTATTCACAGGGTGTCAAGCTGGCTGGTTTTGCTCCATCTTCTTCTCCCACAAGCATAACGGCATCTGCAGCTACCATATGTAGTGGAGCTTCAACAACATTAACGGCCGTTGGTGCTACATTGGGTACCAGTGCCAATTACCAATGGGGTACGGGTGCTGTTGTAGGCACAAGCCCTATAGGAGGTGCAACCAATTCAACACTTATTGTATCACCCAGCACTACTACTACTTATTGGGTAAGGATTGAAAATACAGCATCGCCTTGTTCGGCAACAACCGGCGGTGTAACGACTACAGTAACAGTTAATCAACCGTCAATTGCACCAAGCAGTATTACAGGTGCAGATATTTGTAACCCCGGTTCAACTACTTTAACCGCAGTTGGTGGTACTTTGGGTACCAGTGCCAATTACCAATGGGGTACGGGTGCTGTAGTAGGTACCACCCCAATAGGCGGTGCAACAAATCCAACATTAACTGTATCACCCACCACTACTACAACGTATTGGGTTCGTATTCAAAACACCGCTGGTCCCTGTACAGCAACTACCGGCGGACTAACAAAAACAATTACTGTTAGCCAGCCATCGGCAGCACCAACCAGTGTAACCGGTGCGGATATTTGTAACGGTTCTTCAACAACATTAACAGCTATTGGTGCTACTTTGGGTACCAGTGCAAATTATCAATGGGGTACGGGTGCTGTAGTAGGTACCAGCCCAATCGTTGGTCAAACAAGCTCAACCTTAATCGTATCACCAACTGTTACCACCACGTATTGGGTTCGTATTGAAAACACATTATCACCTTGTACAGCAAATACTGGAGGATTAACTAAAACTATTACAGTTAGTCAACCGTCGGCTGCACCAACCAGCGTAACCGGGCCAGATATATGTAATGGCAGTTCCACAACATTAACAGCAGTAGGAGGTACATTGGGTACCAGTGCCAATTATCAATGGGGTACAGGTGCTGTAGTAGGTACCACCCCAATAGGCGGTGCAACCAATCCAACATTAACCGTATCGCCAACCACAACTACAACCTATTGGGTTCGTATTCAAAACACCGCCAGCCCTTGTACAGCAAATACCAGTGGATTAACTAAAACGATAACCGTAAGTCAGCCATCAGCAGCACCAACCAGTGTTACAGGTTTAGATATTTGTAACCCAGGTTCAACCACATTAACAGCAGTAGGTGCAACATTAGGAACGAGTGCCAATTACCAATGGGGTACGGGCTCAACCGTAGGTACCAGTCCGATTGTTGGTGCAACGGGTTCAACCTTAGTTGTATCACCAGCTTCAACAACAACATATTGGGTAAGGGTAGAAAATACAGCGGGGCCTTGTACAGCAAATACAAGCGGCCTCACAAAAACAATAACAGTAAATCAACCATCAGCAGCACCCACCAGTGTTACAGGTTTAGATATATGTAATGGGTCATCCACTACATTAACCGCAGTTGGTGGTACTTTGGGTACCAGTGCCAATTACCAATGGGGTACGGGTGCTGTAGTAGGTACCACCCCAATAGGCGGTGCAACAAATCCAACATTAACCGTATCACCAACTGTTACAACAACGTATTGGGTTCGTATTCAAAACACCGCCAGCCCTTGTACAGCAAATACGGGTGGCCTTACAAAAACAATTACTGTCAGTCAGCCATCAGCAGCACCAACCAGTGTAACCGGTGCAGATATTTGTAACGGTTCTTCAACAACATTAACAGCTATTGGTGCTACATTAGGCACCAGTGCCAATTACCAATGGGGTACAGGTGCTGTAGTAGGCACCACCCCAATAGGCGGTGCAACAAATCCAACATTAACCGTTTCACCAACTGTTACCACCACGTATTGGGTTCGCATTGAGAACACTGCCAGTCCTTGTACAGCAAATACCGGTGGATTAACAAAAACCATTACAGTTAGTCAGCCATCAGCAGCACCTACCAGTGTTACAGGGCCAGATATTTGT